>JBHLQK010000032.1:0-18851 GCA_048884925.1 Candidatus Thorarchaeota archaeon | reverse complement strand
TTCTTTGTCATAGTTTTCCTAAGGTCTGCTCTCATAGTCAATCGTCGAATCGAGGAGAAGATATGGAAGATTACAGACGCATACGTATTGGCATAATGGTATCACTTACCATTTTGATACTACTCATGACGGTTTCCGTCGCGCCCGTAGCCGCCTATGGCAACTCCAGCGGAGTTCGCTACAACAAGACGGGAAATGACCCTCATGATTGGATAACATTCCGCGCCATCAGCATCCTTGGCTCGGATGGATACTCGAGAATCAGCTCAGAAGTGAACTCATACTTCGAGGATATGCAGGATGGGTCCTATGAAGCTGACTGGGGAGAAGGAGTAATTGAAGGATTACCTGTTGCCGCTAAGAGTCACTACTGTGACCCATCAACTGGTTTCGGTTTGTCAATGATATTCCAGGGAGCAGGCAGTTATGCTCAGGGGTACTTTGACAAGGCTGTGGGCCTTTACAAAGGGGGTAACAAAGAAGAGGCATACTATAATCTTGGATTTGCACTCCATGTGCTTCAGGATGTCACTGTCCCCCATCATGCGCACATATGGGCGTGGGAGCAGGATGGGCATGAAGACTATGAAGGCTACATTAATGGAAAAGAGACCTATATCAAAGGAATCAGCGGTCCTGGTTACTATGGCAAGGCTACAAGCGCGAGCGGGTGGATTCGCTTCAACGCTGGACAGAGTTATGGCTACCACACATACGTGAATGGCGGCCCTAATTCAGGCAACAATAACTACTGGCATGCAGCAAGTAATCTCTTGCCCATAAGTGTAAAAACAAGTGCTGGGTTTTTGCGCTTCTTCTATGAAGAAGCTAATCAGGGTAGGAATGAGGCTCAGTTTGCAGGGTCATTGTATGGCACATGCGATTCCTATATCGGTTATGTCGATGTACCTTTTGGTGACCATACAATCGTATTGGTTGGCAACGAGCCCGGTGCAGACGTTGACCTGTATGTGAAATGGGACTCCACACCATCATACCCCTATGCTGGATACAGCACGACTGCAGATTCCATGGAGAAGGTCACAGTACGAGGGAAGGGCCGTCTTTACTTCAAGGTCTATTCGTGGAGAGGCAGTAGCAATTGGAAGTTAGCTGTCATCTACGGATTGGCTGACAGAGCAAGAATGATAACCAACTCACTCAGCTATACTTCGGATCGCACAGACACTTTCAGCCTCAAAGGAGATCAGTCAGAAGGCCATATGATCGGGTGGGCATTCCTAGCTGGACCAGATGACAACGACTTCGACCTCTACGTGCGATGGGAGAGGGCGCCGACAACGTCTACATACTACGCCAGAGGCTACACGGGGAGAGCCCAGGAGATATGCTACGCTAGGTCACCAAAGTACTCTCCGTCCACAGGCTACCAGGCTAAGAGCTACATCTACAATTACAACTACCTCTTCTATGTGATGGCGAGGGCTTACAGAGGCGCCGGCGACTACAAGCTGCTGATCCTGATATTCTAGATGGCTTTGCGAAGGCCGTCAGTTGGGGTGTAGCAGTGCTAGATCTAGCGAAATGTGCGCAAAACATTGCTACCCCAATATTCTTTATCGACCAGGGAGAAGAAGTTACGATTCTGGATTTGTGATGCCAAAGCTTAAACTATAAGTCGGACTAAAGCCATCTTGAAATGGAGAGATGAGTAACAATGATGAACAAGTTCCAAGATTTGATGAATGACAAGGTTCCAGTACAGCTAGTAGTGGACGCCATTACTGACAGAGCACATCACAAGGTGGTCAAGGGCACAATCAAACTTGTCACAAGGAACTACATCGAGGTTGGCAGGGTAGCTACAGGGGATGAAAAGTCCCAGTTTGGCACCGATCAAGTTAGAGTCATAATCCCAATTGAGAAGATTGCCGAGGTTATTTATGCGAATAAAGATTGAAGTAATTACACCTCGCCGATCATTCCGGAACGCCGTGAATCCTGACTGCGTTCTCCCAGTAGAGCTTGCTAAGGACTGAAACAGGCAGATCAAGTCCGTTAATGAGTGTCCCACCGGAGTCTTTTGTGTCAGCATCGTCGAATGGTAGAGGCTTCTCTCGAACGTTGGTTTCCCATAGGAGCCTTTGAGCAAGATATCTCCCGGCAAAGTAGTCCTGACTGCCCCTGTTTGTTGACAAATCAGTGCCAAACATGACTCTATCAGAGTACTTCGTCAGAAACCCACGCGCCTTATCGACATCCTTGCTGAGCTCTCTAGCCATCCACCGTGAGGATGCTGTATCAAGAATGACATTCGGAAATCGGTCCAACCATTTAGCAAGGTTCGAGAGGCGATGTATCTCCGGCTGAGAGCCGAAGTGAGGGAGCTGAAAGACGAGGCGAGGATGCCTTTCTATAACATTTTCAAGTTGAGCAAGGCTATCCGTCTTGGTGCCGTACTTCTTTTTGTCTTGATAGTGTAAATCATAGTAGGTATCGGGATCGGCAACGTGAAGCAGAAGAGGAACGTTGTAATCCTCAAGGGCTTGAAAGATTGGATCTAGGCGGAGGTCATCGATCCTGAAATCGTCTGGGACTTCTTGATAGTAGTCCCTCCAACGAGGACCGAACCACATCTTTGCTAGTCCGTAACCATCCGGCTTGATCCTCTCGATAACAGCAACCACTTTGTCGACTTCGAAGTGTGCGACATCACTGAGAGAGAGATATTTGGCAAAGACGAACCTCTTTGGGAATTGCTTCCTTATTGGTGTGAGGTTGCCTTCTCCGTGCACGATTGCAACCTGCGATGCAACGCGGAACTCCTCTTCTATCTGCACCATCTTGTAAAGGTCTTCAGTATGCCCTATGTGTGTGTGTGCGTCAAAAATGGGGCCGTTGTATTTCCAATCTTCCTTCAATGTGCACCAATCTTGCGAATATATCAGGTGTTGAAAAGCGATTCCCTAATGGCACTCCATGACTAATTGATTTGCATAAGTCTTTGAAGACTCAAATCTTAAGACTAGTTTCAGTTCCAATAGAGTTGAGAGGGATTCAACGATGGCTTCGGTCGCTCTAGTGAAGCACAAAGAAAGTCTCGAGAAGACACTGAATGAGGGTCTGGAACTTATTGGTGGGTTATCAGACCTGAGAGCGCCCGTAATCATCAAACCTAACATCTGCACAATTTCTGACGGAACTGGTTATTCTGTCACAGATGTGAAGGTTGTTGAGGCTATCACTCGACTCATTCTTGAAACCGACCAAGGGTTAGCGATTAGGATAATTGAATCAGATAGTCAGAGCAAGTATGCTGATGAAGCCTTTGAGAAGTTTGGGTATACTGGTCTCGAGAGCACATTGAGAGATAAGGGATTTGATTTTTCTCTGGTTAATCTCAGCAAATCACGCCTCTTGAAAACAAATTTCAAGGGCAGATATTTCGACAAGCCAGAGCTGCCAGACCTGCTAGTCAAGCCACATTACTTTGTCACTGTGGCTGCAGCTAAGACCCATTATCTGACATTCATTACCGGAGCCTTGAAGAACCAATTTGGGGTTCTCCCTAGGAAGGATCAATCGTTCTATCATCCTGATATTGACGATGTGATCATTGACCTGAATCAACTCATAGAACCGGACCTGTGCGTTGTTGATGCAAGGGTTGGCGTAGAGGGGTGGAACGGACCGAAGACAAGGTTACTGGGCATCTTTATCTTGGGACATAAGCCTGCCTCAGTCGATGCCACAATGGCGCGGATAATTGGATTTAATCCCCGTGAGATTAGACATATAGTGGAATCCAGTCATCTAGGTCTAGGTAGTATCGACCCGGATGTCTTGGGTGAAAGCATTGATTCAGTGCAAGTTTCCTTCAATCCACCTCGATGATAACTCTGTCTCTCATGCATCCAAGTTAAATGGCCACAATCTTTCACATCTTCAGGAGCAAAGAACCAGTGAAGAGAGTTTTATTCCTCTGTACTGGAAATTCAGCACGAAGCCAGATCTCTGAGGCCTTGCTGAGATTATTGGGTAATGGAAAATTTGAGGTTTTTAGCGCAGGCACGCATCCCGCCTCTGAGGTGAACCCATTCGCACTAAAGGTCTTGAAAGAACGTGGTGCCAATATCGAGGGGCTTTTTCCGAAGACAATAAACCATTTTGCAGCACAGGAGTTTGACTTAGCAGTCACTGTATGTGATAATGCAAAGCAGGAATGTCCTTCATTTCCCGGAGCCAAGACAATTGACCATTGGTCATTAGAGGACCCTGTAGCCTTTGAAGGGACCAATGAAGAGATCCTCTTCATATTTAGAAACACAAGGGATGAGATTGAGAGAAGAATCAAGACATACATTCTGCAGGATAGACTTGCTGAAGATCCCTTGAAGTCGCTCAGATTGTAAAAGGACCCACTAAGCATACTCGACCCAAGAGAACTTTCTCTGCAGAGTCGCAGGGTACACCTTTCGCCAAGGATACTCTACTTTCTGACACCACTTGTATATTGTCTTGGGGTGAACATATGACTTGAGGGAAGTCCCAAGGTTCCAGGTTCGGCAGTCCCGCGCCAATGCGAAGTCCACCTCTATCTTGCGTTTTGTGAGTCGGGCCTTGTCTACCCGGTCCTTAGCGGTCTTGACGGTCTTTTCAGCGCGAGCTATGCGTGCAGCAGACTTCACTTTGAAATCTGCTAGATCCTGCTGTTTCTTCTCAAGTGATTCCCTGCTCTTGTTGTACCGCTTTCGAGCATTCGCAAGACCTTCCTCCGCTTTGTCCAAGCGCGTTTTGCTTCTATCTATGCTAGCCTGGGCATCCTCTAGGCGCTCCTTCTTGGTGGTCTTGCCTTTCCTCTTGCTGCTTCTTGTCCGGCGCTTCCTTTCACGAGCATTGTCCCAAGTTGTCTTAGCATTATTCCGCTTCTCACGCCATACTGCAACTGACCTCCTGTTCTTCTCTGCAATCTCCTTTAGTTTGGCAACTACAGCTTGGCGCTTAGCGAGGTCTTGTTTCTCTTTCTTCTTGGCTGCTCGTAGTCTCTTCTTCGTGTCAGCGACTTGAGATTCATCTTTTCTTATTCGTTCTCCTGCTTTCCTGATACGATCATTGTAGCGATCTGTTGACACAGACCACCCTTTTGGAGCTTGTTTGGTGTGGTTCATCACTCGGGCAACCTCAAGATTGGCACGTTTCACTGCCTCCTTTTTGATGAACTCAGGGTCAGTTCGTTTTGCTTTGCTCCGTCCAAGTTCCTCCTTCATTGTTAGTGTCGCGTGGAATGTCCTAAAGACCTTGGCCGTGAGGTCCTTGTCAAATCCGCCTAGGAAACGGTTGACCTGTGTGCTTCCCACACGTGGAAAAATCTGAGCGGGTTTTTTCGGGTCCACTCGAGTACGCTTGTCCTTTCGTGTCCTGAAAGACTCTACACGATCCACTGCCTTGTCATAGAGCTCCTTGAATACTTCATAGACATCAGGGGACGTTTCCAATTCTTTATGCCATGCTACACTGTCCTTTCCAAGAAAATCAAAGACAACAGAGTTTGTTCTAAATGTGAGGTGCTCCACTCTGAGAGTTGTGGCGCCTACGGTGTCAGCCTCATCAGGGTCCTTTTCATCACCAACTCGAAGGCTCAACTTATCTATTAGGTAGCATGCAGCTGCAACCATCCGCATCTTCGAATTGCCAGAATGAAAACCCTCCATAATATACTCTCGAATCGCGTCAATCTTCGTGGCAAACTTCATAGCGGTGTCAAACTTGGCTGCTTCTCTCTCTTGTTTGATGGGAGTGCTGTCATGGAGCCAGATGTATTTCGTGCTTTTTGTGAGATCATCAGTCCACTTTGCGACCCACATACTATCTGAAGCCCATTCAACCTTAGCCCAGTCCCCATCTGGGACCTCTGCATCAGGACTTAGATTCAATGTGATGTCACTTTCTCTGGCACCTTGTTTCCATCGCCCTCTTAGAGGATGTTCTCCTCGACCCATGAAGATACCTGATGGCTCAGTCTGATAGTTGCCGAGTTCCATCCGCTCTCCATCAACGAGGGCATAGCCAAATTCCTCTTTCAACCGTTCGCGTTCCGCTTTGCGAGCTTCGCTTGCAGCTTTCTTCTCTTCCTTAGTCATAGCATCCCTAGCGGCTCGCTCTTCTTCAACGAACTGGATAATAGAGGAGAAGTCAACTTCATCTAGACCTAAGGGAGACCTAGCCTTGAGGGCTTTGCTGAAGTCACTCATGAAATTCTCAATGAAGATAGGATCCTCAACATATGGTGTTCCCAGCTTCCTCACCCAAGCAACCGCCATCTCTTCTTGGAGCTGATTGAGGGTTATGCGCTCACCACGTACAATTATCTCAAAGTGATGTGGCTCTGGCAGCTTGAGGACTATGATTCCATTGTGTTCGAGGGACTCCATCTGAACGCCTCTTCATTTGAAAGATTTCATGCAAAAGGCTGGTCACTTAGCGTGATTCTTGCAGCCCGGTGTCGAGAGCAGAAATGAGCAAACAAAAGGATTGTGCTGAGGGAGTCTTCCGTAGCGATTAGTTTAAATCGGCTCCGTCTGGTTTTCGCTCTAGACTTGCGACCGTAGTCTAGGGGTTATGATATAGGCCTTCCAAGCCTGTGACCCGGGTTCGATTCCCGGCGGTCGCACCACCTTCTTCTATGAACCATAGCGTGATTTGACTGCACTAACCTTTCGCGAGTACGCCCACAGAACCTCGGCACACACATGCCAAGCCATCATCACTTCAGGGTCGAGTTCAATGTGAGTCTGAAAGAGGTCCTTTATCTCCTCACTGAAGTCACCATGTGGGAACGCTCCAACACCGAGAATGACAGGAACTGTGGTATCCTCTGGGAATATCGACCATAGCCCATCAATTGTTGTCGGCGTACCACCTTCGATACATAGCGCAGAAACGCTCTGGGGATTCTCAGCTTTGAGTCGGGACATTAAGTCAGAAAGCACCTCGTTTGTGACTCTAAGTAGAAACTCACCTTCCGGAGGCACTTTTCCCTTCAAGAGAAGTTGCTCAAATAAGCCCACAAACCGATCATAGTTTCGTGGTAAACGCACTGCTGGATTGACCTGGACCATGCGCCCGTCTTGTAGGTGCAGATGAACGCTGAGCAATCCCTGCTTACAGAGAGGGGTTTCTAGGAGCGCCATCAGAGAAAGAAACACAATGTCAGGTCTCCCGCGGCGGTCTGCATCCTCCAACTTGGTCATTACCGGACCGTGGTGTGTCTGATCAAGTAAAATCTGGTTTGGTTTCTTTCCTCTCTTACTAGCATGTTTCTGGATTAGTTTCGTGGAGGTCAGGTTAGTTGGAACCAATTCGATGGCTGACTCAAGAAATATGACATGGAGCATGACGGACCCGCCTAATTGTCTGTTGTCACGAACGATTTAAGATGTATCGGATAACTCATCGATTTGAGGAAAATCCGTGCCCAAGAAACGAAATAGACAGTCAGATGACAAGCGTCTAGCCATGGCTAGGATAAGGCTGCTATGGAAACAAGCCTTAGAGATAGTCAAGACTGACTCAGATGGGGCACGAACATGTATGCAGGTTGCCTCGAGAATCGCACAGAGAGTCCGCATCAAAGTTCCACGGGAGATTAAGAGAAAGATGTGTCGAAGGTGTGGTACGGTGCTAATCCCCGGTGAAAGCTGTCGAGTAAGAATGCGAAACAACCGATCGAAACATCTTACAGTAACATGCATTGCTTGCGGCAACATCACAAGATACTATGTCAGATAGCAACGCTAAAGAGGACACCTCACGCGATTAGAGCGAACAGAAATGGGGCCTATAAAAGAATCAGATAAGACAAGGATCAGCATTGCATGGCGGGACCCGGCCATCATGCAAATAGGTAAGGGTGGTCTCTCTGAAGGTATAATCAAGGAAACAAAGAGGCTCATCAAGAAACACAAGTATATCAAAGTCCGTCTGCTTCGATCTGCTGTAGAATCAGATTCCAAGAAGCACATCTTCGAGTCTCTCGCCAAGGGAACTGGTTCTGAGCTGGTCGGAATACGTGGAAATACTGCAGTTCTGTTCAAGCTATGAGGAAATTCCTTGGCACGTTGCGACAACCTTTTATGCGGACTAATTTTGACGATGGCAGCCTTCTGAGGTAGGCCACTAGCTCAGTCTATGTGCGGTGACCCCCTCAAACGAAATGGTGACAACAGATGCCTACGGTCTATGATATCCCACCTATCGTCATGATACGACGACTTGCACAGGACCTTAGGTCTCGAGATGAGATCGAGCCTCCAGAATGGGCCCTCTTCGTAAAGACTGGCGCACATAAGGAACGAGCGCCAGACGACCCAGACTGGTGGTATATGAGATGTGCTAGCATTCTCAGGAAGGTCTATCTCAAGGGACCTATAGGAACAGAGCGTCTACGCATTGACTACGGAGGGAAAAAGCGACGCGGTGTAAAGCCCAACAAGTTCCACAAGGGCAGTGGGACGATTGTACGGACTGCTTTGCAGCAGCTGGAAATGGCTGGTTTCATCATGAAGCGAGGAAACAAAGGCCGTGAGATGACCAACATAGGTAGGTCATACATGGATAAGTTGTCTGCAACACTGAAGAGGGAGCTCTCGAAGGCTATACCTGAGCTGGAGAACTACTAGATGCCATCTTGGCACAGTAGGTGAGTGTGCTGAGCGACGAGGAGCTTGAGGAGATTCGAAAGAGGAAACTTGCATCTCTGAGAGAACAGGCACTTGAAGACCAGGTCAGGGAACAACAAGCTGCTGAAGCAGAGGCTCAAAAGGAGGCAATTCTCAGGCAGATATTGACTCCCGAAGCCCGTTCGAGGCTCACGAACATCAGAATGGTCAAACCCCAAGTTGCGGAACAGATAGAACTGCAACTCATACAATTGGCCTCATCTGGAAGGCTAAGAGCAAGAGTGACTGATGAGCAACTGAAAGCGTTGCTTCAACAAATAACTGGACAGGAACGAGAGAGGAAAATCTCGTTCAGATAGCTGCATATGGTGAAGAAAATGGCAAGAAACAAACCCCTGGCGAAAAAACTCAGGATGGCAAAAGCACTCAAGAGTAATTCCTCAGTGCCCACTTGGGCTGTAGTGAAGACTGGTGGAAAGGTGAGAAGAACACCTAAGCAGCGAAACTGGCGAGAAACCAAGCTCAAGCCGTAGTCAGGTGTATCTAGATGATTGTAGAGAAGGAGATAGAGGAGATCGAGGGAGAACTTCCCGACCTCGAAGAAATAGAAGAGATTGGCGAGGACGAGGAGATTAAGGCGGTAGAAGAAAGGCCAGATGCCGCAGAAGTTGAGCCCGCCGAAGTCATCCCTGAAGAAGAGATCATCGATGAACGGATTTATACAGTTCCTCTGAGAAAGGCGTACTGGACAGGTAGCAGACTCCGCAGATCAAACAGAGCTGTGAGAATTCTCAGGGAATTTGTAGAACGCCACATGAAGCCTGAAGAGATTGTGATTCAGCCCGAGGTAAATGAGAGAATCTGGGAGAGAGGAATTCAGAAGCCTCCACGAAGGATACGAATTAGGGCAACTAAGAACTCAGACAATCTTGTTCGAGTATATCTAGCAGAGGGATAGTTGCACATGATCGCCCGATATGACTTCGAGGGCGATTCAAATATAGGAGCCTTTGGAATCGCCACAGATAGGTATGTGTTTGTTTCTCCAAACATGTCAGAGAGGTCCATAGAAACCATGGAACGTGTCTTTAATCTTCCATTGGTACAGTCGACTATAGCCACTCTGGATGTGATTGGTCTTGTCTGTGTGGCCAACTCAAATGGCATCCTTCTGCCGTACACAACGAGTGACGAGGAGCTTGCGGCACTTAAGGAGTATTCAGATATTCGAGTTGATTGGATAGATAACAAGATGACAGCCCTCGGCAACATCATCTTGGCTAATGATAATGGGGCTATCTGTCATCCTGATTTTGATAAGAATGCAAGAACAAAGATATCAGACGCTCTTGACGTTGAGGTTATTCCGGGGACCGTCGCCAATCTGCCAACCGTTGGCTCCAATACGGCGTCAACAAATCAGGGAGCAATAGTTCATCCAATGGCGACAACCAGTGAAATTGAGAAGATATCACAGCTGTTAAAAGTACACGTCGAGGTTGGCACAGTTAATCGAGGCAGTCCATACACCAGTCTGGGTGTTATGGCAAACATGGACAGCATGATTGTTGGGTCAGAAACAACAGGTGTAGAATTGGCCCACATCAGTCAAGTCCTGGGCTTTGTCTAAAAAGGTGGTCTTCAAATGAGTTCTAAGGTATGGCGAGTGAACGGCGAATATCGTAAGTTGAAGAGAAAATTCATTTTCTCAAAGGAAATGATTGCACTAAAAGAGGCGCATGTGAGAGAGAGAATCTATTCTGAGCTTGGAAGTCGTCATAGGGTGAAAAGAAAGGATATCACCATCAGCGAGATTGCTGAGATTAAACCTGAAGAGAGCACAGACATAGAGCTCAGAAGAATTCTCGGACTGGAGAGCGAACTGGGATGACAGAAAAGCAACAGAATCTTCTTCAGAAACTCTATGTGGAACAACAACTCGCTGAGTCAAACCTGAATACTATTCAGCAACAGATTGAGTTGACACAGGTTCTTCTCAATCAATATCAAAACGGATTAGCCATACTCAAGGAGCTTGAAGCAAGGAAAGAGGGCGAAGAAACTCTGCTTAATGTTGGAGGAGGCATCTTCATACAAGCAAAACTGATAGACACCTCCAAAGTTACAAGAGCTCTGGGTAGTGGTGTAAGAATAGAGCTGAGTATTGAACAAGCCATGGAAGGAGTCGGGAAAGCCATCGAGAGTCTCGGAAGGCAGTATGAGAGTCTTATTTCAGAACTTGGCAAGCTTGCCAACCGTGCGGAATCCATAGATGCACAGATGAGACAACTGGCGACTCAGATGCAGGCCCAGGGGGCACAGTAGGGTGTTCGAAAAGCTCCGTGGTGCGATGGATTCTGCAGTAACCAAAGCTACCACCAAGGAGCTGAATGAGAAGAACCTTGCCGATGCGGTATGGGACCTCCAGATGGTTCTAATTCAAAATGATGTGGCGGTTGATGTTGCTGAGCATATATGCAACCTAACGAAGGAAAAGCTGATTGGGACACGAACCGGTCGTCTGGAAAAGACTGGCAAGTTATTCAAAACAGCCATTTATGAGTCGATAATGGAAGTCTTGACACCCGAACATCCACTTGACCCAATCCAGTTTGCCTCCGACAAGAAAGCAAAGGGAGAACCGACAGTGATTCTCTTCGTAGGTGTGAATGGGACTGGCAAGACAACAACGTTGGCAAAATTGGCAAATCTCTACAAGAAGAATGGTTTCTCCATCGTCATAGCGGCTGGAGATACATTCCGTGCGGGAAGCATAGAACAGCTTGAGGAACATGGAAAGAGGCTCGGCATTAGAGTCATCAAGCAGAAGTATGGTGCAGATGCAGCTGCTGTGGCGTATGATGCCATATCCCACGCGCGTGCAAAAGGAATTGACATCGTTTTGATAGATTCAGCTGGAAGAATGCAGAGCAACAAGAATCTGATCTCTGAGATGCAGAAGATCGCCAGGGTAACTGAGCCCGACCTGAAGATCTTCGTGGGAGATGCTTTAGCCGGCAATGATGCTCTCTCTCAAGCAAAGGAGTTCAATGACGCCATAAAGATTGACGGGGCAATTCTAACCAAAGTAGATGCAGACCCCTCAGGAGGAGCAGCTCTTTCAGTAGCCTTTGTCACGGGCCGGCCTGTAATCTATATTGGAGTTGGACAGGGTTATGAAGACCTACGCAGATTCGAGCCACAATGGTTCGCACAGAGAATCGTAGATTAAACAGGTGGACAATTTTATTACGCGGCGCAATCTGAAATCTCAGTGTCTAATCCATCAGTAGAGGTTACTATTTTGGGTTTCAAAGGTAGAAACTTTGTCGATCTCGCAGATTTCAACAGAGATGAACTGAGAGCTATACTTGATAAAGCACATGAACTAAAGCGCAAACAGAAGAATGGGGAGCCTCATGAGATTCTAAAAGGCAAGTCACTCGCCATGATTTTCATGAAGTCTTCTACAAGGACACGCGTTTCCTTCGAGGTGGGAATGACTCAACTCGGGGGCCATGCATTGTATCTTCAGCCTAGTGGCACCCAACTTGGCAGAGGAGAAACAATTGCTGATACTGCGAAGGTCTTGAGCAGATATTGTGATGTGATTATGGCCCGGGTTTTTGGCCACAATGAAGTGGTTGAACTTGCAGAACATGCCACCGTTCCAGTGATTAATGGTCTATCCGACTTCAATCACCCTTGTCAAATAATGGCCGATATGATGACAATTGAGGAACACAAAGGGAAACTGGAGGGACTCAAGATTGCATACGTTGGAGATTCCAATAATGTGAGCAATTCTATCATGCAAGGCTGCACAATCATGGGTATGGATGTCACTATCGGCTCACCAAAAGGCTACACTCCCTCTGAAGAAATCATCAAGAAGGCGGATTTATTGAGCAAGACTCACAAAACGAATCTAGAGATAGTAAATGACCCAGCTGCAGCTGTTAAGGCGGCTGATGTGATCTACACGGACACCTTCTTCAGCATGGGGCAGGAAAAGTCCAAGGAGAAAGAAGACGCTCTAATGCCGTTTCAGGTCAATAGAACCCTGGTTGGAAAGGCTAATGATAATGTGATTGTTATGCATTGCCTGCCTGCGCATCGGGATGAGGAATTAACTTCTGATATAATGGATGACATCAAGTATAGTGTTGTCTTCGATCAAGCCGAGAACCGTCTGCACGCACAGAAGGGGATAATGGCCCTCATAGTGTAAGAGGCTTTTGAATTGGCGCGAGAAGTTGTAGCCATTGGCAGGATCAATGTAGACATCATTATGCAAGTCGACAGAATTCCAGTGAAGAATGAGCATGTCACAAGTAAACAAGGCTTAATCTCCTTTGGTGGTTCTGCATCAAATTTCGCAGCCCAGACAGCTAGACTCGGAGTAGGCACGGGAATAGTTGGTTGTGTTGGTGATGACTTCTACGGACAGCAGGCTTTGAAAGACCTATCAAGTGCAGGCGTGGACATTAGTTCTGTGCTAGTTCTAGACAATCAACCAACAGGAATCTTCTTCCTTGCGGAACAACGAAATGGGGACAGAGTTGTTGTTTCAGAACCGGGTGCAAATCGCTTCCTAGAAAAACACGTTATTGACGAGGAAGCCCTAGTGAAGTCTACAGTTGTCCACCTCGCTGGTGCATTCCCAATGATGGCTTCGAGGGTTCAAGAGATTTCTACTGCGAATGGAATGATATTCTCCTTTGATCCAGGAAGAGCTGCAGGTTCGTTAGACTTCAAACCAATCCTTCGTAGAACTGATCTTCTCTTCTTAAACCAAGGAGAGCTCCGCAACTACTTCAATGTCAATCCAAATGAAAAAGCCCTGAAATCTTTCGCAAAAACCATACCAGGGATTGTAATAGTCAAGAAAGGTGTGAAAGGCGCAGTTGCTACAGATGGGTTTGAATACTGCACTTCTCGCGTTTTCGATGTCCCCGCAGTTGACACCTTGGGAGCTGGCGATGCTTTTGCAGCTGGTTTCATCACGGCGTGGACTCGCTCTGAGAGGATAGAACAAGCCCTTCATGTCGGGAATGCAGTAGCAGCCCTTACAATAACAAAGAAGGGCGCACAGATGGGTCAACCCACAATGGATGAAACCGCCAGACTTCTGAAGAAGAATGGTGTATCAATTGAATCGATACTAAGGACCTTCAAGACCGGAAAACGCCGAAAGGGAAAAAGTCGACGATAAGCGGTATTACCAGCGTAGTATTCCACTTTTTCTTAGGAGAATACACCGATATTAACACGGAACTGAAGGTGTGAGTGAGCTTATGCACCCATTATTAGAAGAGGTCCTTCGAACAGTACCAACTGGAAAAAATGATAGCCTTCCTGGCAAATCCTCCAAGAGGTCCCCTGGAAAATCTGCCACAACTGACGACGAGCTGGCTAATATCTTAGAGTCTGTGAGCGCAAGAATACTCGTCGTTGGAGTTGGTGGTGCAGGCAATAATGCAGTAACGCGTCTGATGCAGGTGGGAGTAGAGGGGGCAGAAACACTGGCCGCAAATACAGATGCGCAGGACCTCTATTTCTGTAGCTCAAACCACAAGTTGCTTCTAGGCAGGGATACCTGTGGTGGACTTGGAGCAGGAAACAATCCTGATATAGGCGAAGCAGCCGCTCTAGAAACATATGAGGTCATCAAGGATGTAGTCCAAGGAGATCTCGTGTTCATAACTGCTGGAATGGGCGGCGGCACAGGAACGGGGGCAGCACCACTGATTGCCAAGGCTGCAAAAGAGAATGGTGCGCTGACTGTTGCTATTGTGTGTCTCCCCTTCGAAGTGGAAGGAGATACAAGAAGACGAAACGCTCAACGCGGTCTCAATGCCATCATGGAGCACGTTGATACATTGATAGCCATACCCAATGAGAAGCTATTAGAGATAGCTCCAGATTTGTCCATGCCTGAAGCCTTCATGGTAGCCGATGAGGTCTTGGTGAGAGCTGTTAAGGGTATAGCTGAACTGATTTCGAAGCCAGGATTGGTGAACTTGGACTTTGCTGATGTTCGTACGACAATGAGGAATGGTGGTGTTTCAATCATTGCACTTGGGGAGGGAGAAGGAGAAAACAGAGCTGAGGAAGCTGTAATCAATGCTCTCAGGAACCCGCTGATTGAAGTTTCAATTGAGAATGCTCGCAACATCCTTGTCAACGTCAGTGGCAGCACTGACCTTCAGTTGGCTGAGGCGAAGCGGGTTGTAGAACTTGTAACTGAACAAGTAAATCCGGGAGTAGAGATCATCTATGGTGCATTGATAGCTCCTGAACTTGAAAATCGGATTCGTGTGACAATCATTGCCTCTGGAGTTAGCTCGCCCTATGTGTTTGATAATAAGGAGCGAGTTATGCCCCTTGCAGATGACCTCAGGACAGACTTGGGACTGCAGAGATTGAATGAAACCGACATGGACAATCAGGAAGGGTTAAAAGAAGAGCTAGACTGAGAGCAGTCGAATCCTACGTCTAAGGCATTCAAACGCCAGGATGTGAAAACACTTGGGCATTAGTGAATTCATTCAAGAGAGCAGACGCATCCTAAAATTAGCTACGAAACCATCCAGGACTGAGCTCTGGACAAGCACCAAGATAACGATACTAGCTATGGTTCTAGTTGGCATGTTAAGCTTCATTGTCCAGGTGTTCATGACCACAATCACATCCACCTGGGGTGTAGAAGGATAAGCTATCTGTCTATCTGGTAGCAACTCAATAGTGAGGGTCTCCACTTGGAAACAAAAAGCAGCATTTACGCAGTCAGAACTACAATAGGTCAAGAAAAGGGAGTCACAGACCTCATCACCACAGCAGTCATCGGTGAAACAGATGTCTGGGAGTGTCCTTTCTGTTCTGAGGAGTTTGCCTCTAAAAAGGCCACCCTAGAACACATGGGCAGCTGTAAGAAAAAGAAGAAAGCAGGGGAACCCAAGCTAATATCAACTAACCCGCTTCTTGGACGCGTAAAAGCGATACTTGTACCTGAAACTCTTAGAGGTTATGTCTTCCTTGAAACCCTTGAATTCAGGGATGTTGAGATTGCGATCTCTGGTGTACCCCATGTGCGAGGTCGTGTAGGGGGTAAGGTTAGCTTCGAAGAGATTGACAAGTTCTTGGTGCCCAAGCCAGCTGCAGAGGGCATTTCGACCGGAGACGTTGTGGAGATTATATCTGGGCCATTCAAGGGAGAACGAGCCAAGGTTGCACGAGTTGATGCAGCGAAGGAAGAACTCATCCTAGAACTTCTTGACAGTCCTCATACAATCCCAATACGAGTCCATGCAGACTTTGCCAAAATAGTTGAGAAAGCAAAGCGTGAGGAAGAGGTTGAGGTTGGCGCTGAAACTAGGGGTATGGCCGAAGAGGGTGGGCTAGATGATGACTCATTCTGGGCACACGACTAGCCCAAAATCGTTCAGTCACTCCAAAACGCTTAAAACCTTCTGAATCCGCGGTCGAATCATCTCCTTAATTGGACATTGACGCAAGACGTCATGTCTGGGGTGAAGAAAGTGACAATGAATGCAGTAGACCGAATTGGACAGAGTACTACTTGTGCCATTAGGTCGACCATAATCGAAGTGTCCAAGGACCCATCGAGGTTACTGCATCAGGAGTTGTAAGAAATTGAGCGAAACTAAGCCAATTATAGTTGATGCAATGGTAGAGGGTGGGAAAGCTTCCGGAGGCCCACCGATTGGACCAGCACTGGGACCTACTGGAGTCAATATATTTCAGGTTGTTACCAAGATCAATGAGGTAACACAGGCATATACTGGACTTAAGGTACCAGTGAAGATCACAGTCAACCCCAATGACAAGAGCTTCACCGTTGATGTGGGAACTCCACCAACTAGCGCACTGATTCTGAAGGAAATCGGTCAAGCAAAGGGTTCAGGCGAGCCGAACACCAATATCATCGGAAATCTGACTATTGACCAGATCAAGTCAATTGCAAAAGGTAAGGCGAACGACCTATCTGCACTCAACATGAAGAGTGCCGCCCTGATTGTATCAGGAACCTGTGTTTCATTGGGTGTGACAGTCGAAGGGAAACCAGCGAAAGAGTTTCAGCAGGACGTAAGAGAGGGTGTCTGGGACAGTCAGTTGGACGAGCCGCTCAGGGAGGGCTAATCAATGTCGTTCAAGATTGAATCCATAGAGGCTGCTGTTGCTGAGGCGAGGAAACTGGGAACTGAGAAAAAGAGGAAGTTCAAGCAAAGCTTTGATGTTGCCGTCAACTTCAGGAAGAAAGAACTTGATGTGTCTAAGCCTGAAAATCGCTTCAATCAGGAGGTTGTCCTTCCCAATGCAATGTTTCCTCCCGCAAAGGTATGCGCTTTCGGGGATGGCGAGTTTGCCGAAAATGCCCTTGCAGCTGGAATCCAGAGAGTGGTATCGAAAGAGGAGATTCCAAAGCTTGGTGACGAGAAGAAGGAACGTAAAGCCTTGGCAAATGACTTCGACTTCTTCATCGCAGCCGTGGATGCGATGCCCCTCGTGGGTCGCTACCTTGGACAAGCTTTGGGGCCTAGAGGAAAGATGCCAAGACCCTTCCCACCTCAAGCAGATCTTGCGCCTGTAGTAGACCAGTATCAAAGAACTGTTCGAGTAAGGATGAGGAACACCCCAACGTTCCATGTTAAAGTTGGTCATGTGAATATGGCTGACAAGGAGATTGCTGACAACATAGCAGCAGTTCTGAGCTTCGTGGAGAGTAAGGGATTCCTAGACCGTGTCGGCAAAGTTCTCGTCAAGAGCACGATGGGGCCAACGGTCAATGTGCCAATCGAGAGGTGATAGAAACGTCAGTATATGAGAAGACGATTCCACAATGGAAAATTGACAAAGTGGCAGAGCTGGCAGCCCGAATTGACGATAGCGAGATGATAGGTCTTGTGAACGTGGAGGGTGTCGGAGCAAAGCAGCTTTCAGGAATCAGAGAGAGCTTGAGAGGCTCCGCAACCATGATCATGGCACGAAACACCTTGATGATAAGAGCTCTTGAAATAGCCAAGAAGAAAGGAATCAAAGAACTAGTTGAACACGTTTCAGGCCCAGTGGCATTCATGTTCAGCAACCAGGACCCCTTTGTTCTGACAAAGTTCCTGAGCGAAAACAAGGCCGCAGCCCCTGCAAAGGGTGGCCAGATTGCACAAAAGGACATCGTGGTTCCTGCGATGAACACTGGCGTTGCGCCAGGCCCATTCATTAGCGAGCTAGCTGCACTGAGAATCCCATCTCGTGTAAAGGGAGGTGTCATTCATGTCACTGATGATACCGTTGCGGTCAAGACTGGAGAGGTAATATCAAACGCCATGGCACTGATGTTGACAAGACTTGGTATCGAACCCATGGAGCTTCAGCTTAAGCTTATCGCAGCATATGCCGATGGCGCTGTATTGATTGGTCCCAGTCTTGAGATTGACCTTGGTAGTCTATTTGCTCAGGTCATTGCGGGACATCAGTTTGCGGTCAACCTCTCAATCAACACGGCGTATCCCACAGTGGAAACCATACCAATGATACTTGCCAAGGCAAACATGGAGGCCAAGAGCCTGACTATGAAGATTGGATTCTTCGAGCCAGACATGATTGGCGAGTTCCTAGCCAAGGCAAACTCAGAGGCGTTTGCTCTTGCAGCAATAATCTCTGAGAAGGACCCAGACGCAATATCCTCCGAAGCCATCAGTCAAGTCCAGGCTGCTGCAGCCCCAGTTGCAGCGGCTCCAACAGTGGAGCCAGAGCAACCAGAAAAGCAGGAGGAAGAGGAGGAGGAAGAAGAAGTTGCAGGCCTCGGCGGCCTGTTTGGATAATAATAGCGAGGTAGATAGAAATGGAGTACGTATATACAGCACTTCTGCTCCACAAAGCAGGCCAGAAAGTCAACGCCAAGAACATGGAGGCTGTACTCACCGCAGCAGGTGTGGAAGCTGACAAAGGCAGAATCAAGGCACTTCTTGCAGCCTTAAAGGATGTTGACATAGATGAGGCTCTGAAGAGTGCAGCTATGCCTATGGCTGTCGCTGCTGCTCCTGCAGCTAGTGGCAGCGCTGCGGCAGCCCCTGCAGAGGAGAAGAAGGAAGAGGAATCTGAAGAGGAAGAGGAAGTTGCAGGCCTCGGAAGCCTCTTTGGTTAGAGTGGAATCCGGTCTTCTGATCAGTCCCTCTAGTGAGAGGGCGG
>JBHLQK010000031.1:0-18937 GCA_048884925.1 Candidatus Thorarchaeota archaeon | reverse complement strand
ATAGCTTGTATCTGTTTCTTGGTAAGCTTTCGTTTCTCATCTCTTGCCTTGTCCATCTCTTGAGTCTGTTTGAACCGTTTTATTGCCTCACGCAATTCTGTCCCCGTCTTTGGACCACCTTCAAGGAGGTCAAGAATGATTCTTCTAGCGTCAATCTGAATCTCCCTCCTGACGACTATATCTGCTGTTTCCCAAAACATCTCCGTTCACACATTTAACTCAAAGACATATGATATATATATATTATGTGTATACGATGCCATTTGATAAACTAATAATTAAATCAAAATTATCACTAATGATGTATATTTGGCTCTCTGATAGCCATTTTATAGCTAGTAAAAGGGCCAGACATATATAACCTATGTAGGTGTCATATCAATCGAATATATATTAGACGAATCTTTGAATTAAGGAGACTAAGACAGAATAGTCTTAAATATGGTCGGACGTGAACTGTACAGTAGCGAGGAGTTCCGCGAACTCTGAGTTAGAATCTAGGTTCTGAGATCTACTCATTAACAAAAAAGAGGACCGATAAAAATGGCTGAAGACGAGTTCCTTGGCGCGAAGCCCATTGTCATTGATAACGGCACTGGCCTTAGCAAGAACGGATACGCCGGCGAAGATCAGCCACGAAGTGTTTGGCCCACACTGATTGGATATCCAAGATACGAATCAATCATGACCGATGTTGACCACTATACCAGAGACTACTACATCGGTGAGGAAGCCATTAACCTGCGTGGTGTTCTACGACTGGTCTACCCTATCACACACGGTGTGATTGACGACTGGGACGCAATTGAGAAGATTTGGTCGTATACATTCTACAACGACCTCAAAGTCGATCCAAGTGAGAACCCAGTCCTATTGACTGAAGCACCATTCAACCCACGTGAGAACCGTGAGAGAATGGCATCAGTGATGTTCGATAATTTTGGCGTTCCAGCAGTGTACGTTGCCACACAGGCAGTGCTTTCGCTTTACGCGTCCGGAAGAACGACGGGGCTGGTTATTGACTCCGGAGATGGTGTGACACACATTGTCCCAATCTACGAGGGCTTTGCAATCACTCATGCTATCCGAAGAATTGACCTCGCAGGCCGTGATATCACAGAGTATCTGCGCAGACTGCTGAGACAGAGAGGCTACTCCTTTGTCAGCGGTGCAGAGAAAGAGATCGTCAGGGATGTCAAGGAGAAGCTATGTTACGTAGCCCTTGATCCTGAGAGAGAACGAACCGTAGCCGACAAGGCAGGTGTTGACAAGCCTTACATGCTTCCAGACGGTGAGGTAATCACAGTTGGTGCAGAGAGGTTCCAGGCACCCGAGTTGTTCTTCAATCCAAGCGCGATCGGTCTTGACACCCAACCACTAGATGACCACATTGTTGAGTCAATCAAGGCATGTGACGTCGACCTGCGACGTGACCTGTACGCCAACGTTGTGTTGTCCGGTGGTTCGACCATGTTCCCAGGACTCAAGGAGAGGCTCCACAAGGAGATCACCGAGCTAGTCCCAGAGAACATCGAGGTCCGAATTATCGCTCCACCTGAGAGACAGTACTCTGTCTGGATCGGTGGAAGCATCCTTGCCTCACTGAAGACCTTCCAGAAGATGTGGGTCTCCAGAAAGGAGTTCGAGGAAGCAGGACCTGAAGTCATCCACAGGTGTATTTAGACCAACAGTCTCTGAAGGCAGGGCCGCAAAGCCCTCCTTCAAACTTCTATTTCTGTTAACGAATAACCTGCTTGAAATGTCGGATTCTGCAAATTGTGAGCGCAAGATTTGGTTTATTCTCTTCTGAGTACTGCCAGTACTATTAGAATTACTACAGCGCCGGCCATGACCATTCCTACAATTCCTAGTGGTGAATCAAGTGGGAATGGCCAAGCAACTCCTTCAACCAGTGAAATCCTGATAAGACCATCATATCCAATCTCTGCATCGATGACCCTTGTGTATGATGTATGAAGTACTCCCGTTGTCCTTACGTAGATATCTGCGAAGGTAGATGTTATTGATTCATCGGAAACCGTGAAGTTGTAGCCGATGAGGTGAGGTGTGATAATAATATCCTGAGTCACATTGTACTCAGTTGTGTTTGTATGCCAACTCTGCCACATGCTCACAATAAGGCTCCAGTTCCCAACTGGAAGCACGTTCCAACCCGAAGATCCCTCAATTTCGGTTCCGTTTTCGTAGAACTGCGTTGCCCCAAGAAGTCGCGGAAGGTCTCCCGTTTTATTGATGTCATCTGGGATGCTTGGTAGACTATCGATTATGACGTAGAAGTCCTCCTCTGTAGGACTGGGGTCAGGCCGACCTAATACAAGCTCTGCGGATTTGTGATAGTCAAATCTACTACCAATTGTGACACCCCAATGCAGACCCTGATTGTTTGCAGCACTCACGGGGGTGACAACAATGCACAGAACAAATAGTATAGCCATTAATTGAAAAGATAGAATTCTGGACATATGTCGCGCCTCAACTTACGAATCTGCCAATGGTCCTCTACCTAGATATTGATAGGTTTCTGAAACTATAAACATTTGTTCCCAATTCGCTTGATTTGAAAGAATAAGATGGGCCCTTTAGACGACGCAAGGAGTTCGAGAAGGCAGGACTGGAAGTCATCCACATGTGTATTCAAACCGACAGTTTCTGAAGGTCGGGCCGCAACGTCCTCCTTCAAACTTCTATTTCTTTGGACTCCATTTTATCGCAAATGAGCTTATTATACAACTTGGCTCCTTTGACATGTATCAATGACCTAATGAGGTTGAGGTAGAGGTCTTTGGCATATACCAAGAAAGAATTGAGGAACTACCTTAAGGATCTGCTAAAAGGAAAAGCCGAATTAGCAAACTTCTCATTCGAATACCAATATGGACACACTGCATATTATTCACGACTCAGAATCACTATGACCTCTGATAAGATCGTACATTGGAAGATACCGAAAGGAACACCAGTCGATATCAAGAAAGAAACTAGGGCAGCTAAAAAGAGAGAGATTTCGTTTTCTACTGACAAGCTATCTGTCTTCATACAAGAGTTAGTTAAGAAGAAGATATGGGACCTAGAGAATTGCTCAGAAAGAGCACTCCCCAATGCCGCCCTGCTCACGTTTTCGATTATGGACAAGGATAATCTATTGTTTGAACAAAAGGTGTGGGAGAGCTGCAGGTTTGACGACAAGAAGACAAAGGAACTGATAGGAACTCTAGCTGCAACCATTCCTTTGGACTGGACGCCTCCATAAGTCTGCCGCCAATTATTTCTCTCCATGAACAAGCAGGAGCCATTCATAGGCGCATCTAGATCAGCAGTTTCTGAAGGTAGGGTCGTAAAGCCTTCCTTTAGGCTTTTATTGCTTATTACCAATGGTTATTCAGGTGCATGATTGGCGAGCTTTCTGGAAGCAATCATTCCTCAAATATGAACACTTCTTCTATTGTACTCTCTAGAGCTTTTGCTACATTATATGCCAACCTCAAAGAGGGATTATACTTTCCTTTCTCCAAGTAGATTATAGTCTCTCTCCTTACACCAGCAATTCGGGCAAGTTCCTCTTGCGTGAGACCATGCTCTTCTCGCAGCTCCTTCATTCTTGTCTTCATCAAGAGAATCAGTCTCCCCGTCTATTATAGGCGAAAAAAGACAATACAAACGTCACTACACTAGCAATGAAGAGCAAAGCGAAAGCCAACGGGAATGCTTGAGTTGCATTGAAGGATACAATATAGACCAGTGTGCCGACCATTGTAATTGTGATTACAACATACGCATTTCTGCATGCTCGATTGATGTTTCTGTCAATACGTTCATCACTACCAGTTCCTCCTAGTATGCTTAGGAATCCAAAGAATCCAAAGAAACCATAGAAACCGATGTTGCCTGTTATGAATCCTAATAGACCGAGAAAGCCTAACAACCCAAGATAATTGGCCGCGTTGAGTTTCATTCATCTCCCACATGTTATATTTTTCTAACGTTATATAATTCTAACATCTGCTTTTAAAACTTGCCACAAGCAAGAATGTGGCTCCGGAACAACATTATGAGTTCGAAGTAGCAGGATCCGAAGTAGTCCATAGATGTATCTAGCCCATCAGTTTCCAAAGGCGGGCTGCAAGGCCCCCTGAAAGGCAGGTATCACGGCTACTGTGATAGTGATATGTGTTCATTCGCAATCAGAAAATATCGAAGTTCTCTATTCGTGAGTTCTTGTTTCACCTTTAGATTCAACGGCATCTCGCTCTATCATTTCGGCACCTATTTCATCCATGACCACCGTGTGCTCACCATGATAGTGGAATTGAAACTGAGGCCTTCCCCTGCAAACGCTGCCACAGCCAAAGAATGTGCTCACAATCGTTAGGGCGAATAATGCTGCCAATGGCCAAGTGCTAGTCTGCACGGGTGTGAAAGGGAAAAGCATTATGAACATCAAACTCAGAAATGCAAGAAACGCGCAGATCCAGATACCTATTCTTCCACCTTGCTCATTGAATCTTGAAGACACATCTCTCCACAGTGAAACCTGACAGCCATTTATGAAAAAGCTCGTTTTCTCAGCAATCAACCTAGCAATATTCAACAATAAAGTCCGCAGTCATCTTAGGCATGGATGAGTTCAGGGAAGCAGGACCCGAAGCCATCCATAGGTGTATACAGACATGAGTTTCTGACGCGTGCTGTAGCTCTATTGGAATCTGTAGCGTTCATCCTCGACTTGATTCAAGCATCGACTCTATAAGGTCAGGAGATTTACGGGGATCTAGCACTCTTGGTGGCCCTTACTTGTCAGTATCATCCTTTATTCCAGCTGCAGTTCTATTGATAGTGTTCCTGCTGATAGTCTTCAGAAGGATTGGAGGATTTAGGGTTAAGATATGGCAAGCGATGCTGCTTGGTGCGGTTCTTGTTCTTTTGACTGGACAGATTTCTTTCTACGATGCAGCGCTTTCCATCAATCTTGACGTGATGCTATTCCTGTTTGGGATGTTCATTGTGGGCTATGCAATGGAGGCAAGCGGATACCTTCATACAGTTTCTTGGAGGATGTTTGGGCGTGCAGGAAGTGTGAATCATCTTGTTCTTCTTGTCTTAGGTGTCATGGGAATATTCTCTGCCATACTCATGAATGATACAATAGCTATAATCGGAACGCCAATCATGATAACCCTGTCAAAGCGTCATGATATTCCTCCAAAACTGATGTTGTTGACCTTGGCATTTGCCGTAACGACTGGCAGCGTCCTGAGCCCAATAGGCAACCCCCAGAACCTCCTGGTTGCTACAGTAGGACAAGTTCCTACTCCCTTTGTCAGCTTTCTACTATACCTCTCATTACCCACTCTAATCAGCTTCGTACTAGCTTATATCTTTCTCAGAGTCTTCTTCAGGAATGACTTCTCGACGCCCCTCGTCAACACGCCTAATCAGGAGCCAGTTGATGAATCTCTAGCTCGTCTCTCCAAGATATCAATCACAGTTGTCTTGGTCTTGATTGTTGGAAAGGTTCTACTGCTCACTATTGCTCCTTGGATTGAATTTCGTCTGACATATATTGCTCTGATTGCAGCACTTCCAATCATCCTGCTTAGTCCAAGGAGAGCATCGATTGTGAAGAATATCGATTGGGAAACCCTGGTGTTCTTTGCAGCTATGTTCGTGCTGATGTCAGCTGTATGGGCAAGTGGTGTTTTTCAAACACTGCTTGAGGACCTCGCCCTGGATATGACTGGAATACCAACTATCATGTTTTTGGGTCTGATTCTGAGCCAGCTCATCTCAAATGTGCCTTTTGTAGCCTTATATCTCCCACTGCTTGTTGGTAGTGGAGTCATAGAATATCTGGTCCTAGCCGCATCTTCAACAATTGCAGGCAATATGCTGATACTCGGCGCTGCAAGTAATATCATAATCATCCAAAATGCAGAGAAGCAGGGCGCCACGTTAAGCTTTCTCGATTTCGCAAAGATAGGCATACCACTCACTCTTTTGCAGCTCGGAGTATACTCGCTCTTTTTTCTCCTTATTTCTTGATCCATTTCTACTACCCCAGAGCAGCTTTCGCTGGGAATGCGGAATATAACTTCAAGGAGATACCTCAACCAGAAGCCATAGTGCAAGTATCAATTGGAATTAGTGCGAACCATAAGTAACCCAGTACAAATGAAAACAGAAATGGATTATTAAGGCAATATCCCAATCTGATGCATTCATACATAGCAAAATGCCCTTTAACTCCCAATAACTAGCTAGCTTTAATGCCAGGAGAGAAGTTGCTAAGAAAACATGGAGCGATTGTATGAAACAAAGAGACTTCATGCGTCATTCAATACGCTTGATAGGCATCATTATCTTCATCCTATTGTTGGTTAGCATTGACTTCAATCAGGTCATCTATATCATGTCCACTCTTGATGCATCCTTTGTTCTTCTAGCGGCCCTATTGGTCTTGCCAGTAATGCTTCTGAAGGGGGCTCGTTGGTATATAATCACATCGAGCTTGGGCCTGCATCTTAGCGTATCAGAGGCGGTTGATGGTCTATGCATTGCTCAAATGATGAGCTTTGCATTGCCAGGATCTCTCGGAGACCTAGTTAGAGTTCCTTTCTTGAAATGTAGGGGCAATACAACAGAACGCTCAATCATGAGTGTGTTTCTGGATGCCATTGCAGCGTCTATCGTTCCCTATTTTATTACAACGATGGCCTTGATACAAATCTTGGATATCAGCTATATTCTTGCGCTAGCGATAATAATATCCGTTGGCATTTTCATATTAGCATCCTACACGACCTACAGAGTCCTGAAGTTTCTATTCTCTCCCTGGCTGATGAAAGCAAGGATTAGGAGATTAAAGAAGAAGGGTATTTCAGGCCGCCCAAGTGTTCCTATTAGTCATTCCTTTCGCACTGCAGGATGGGAATCTCTTGCTCTTGCGATAGCAGTCGCCGGTGGAGCTTGGCTGCTGTATACCATTCAGGGCGTAATGCTGGCTCAAGCTCTAGGCATCCAGCTCCCTTGGCTTTCAATAGCCCTGGCTGTTACCCTGACTGCTATGTTTGTATCAGTGCCTATTTCAATTCAGGGGATTGGCGTAAGAGAGGGAGTCCTCCTGCTGGTCCTTGGAGCAATGGGCATAGACTACGAAATAGTAATCACATTCTCTGTAATTCTCATGGCAATCTCTCTTACGCCTTCTGTCTGGGGACTAGCAAGTTGGCTTCGAGACCCCTTCATTAGAATCAAAGAGGACGCAATTGAAAATGCCATTCTGGAACCCTCTGTTTTTGTAGATTAGAGAGCATGCTGAAGTTCTAGCATATTAGCGGCATCTGGTCCAAATAGAAAGCTCTTCCGTGCAATATAATCTATAATAAGATTCATCACGAATATGCGAGGAGATAGTCCCTCGATTATACACCAACATATCCTCGTGATGTTCTGGCGAAACCATTTGCAATTACTACTACCAGGAGCAATAGCAGCACGGCTGAAAACTCTGCAGAAGGATTAAGGAAAACTAGTACTGTAAAGGCTAGAGTCGTCAAGCCAACTACGATCTGTAGGATTCGAGCCCACATTGGAACGTCCTTTTCGATCATTCCAATTGAAATCCGAGCCAGTCCCATTATCATCCACGCGGTGGCGAGGAGTGCCAACAAGTAATCCTCTGGAAATCCAATGTTGAAGATGATTATTGATGCCGTACCAACTCCAACAAGTCCCGCGACCAGATTGATTGCACGACGTGAAGTGCCTTTAGGTTTGACAGTCGCGGCCCTTGCGAATCGAGCGAATCCTACCATGAACAATGCGATTGTAAGAAGAATGAGAATTGCAATGCTGGATGTAACAAGCCCAAGAATGACAAGCCCACACAAAGCAATCGAAAGCGCACCCACAAGAATATCCAAAGCTCGAAGCCAGTAGGGGATGACAACTTCCTCCATGATTGAACTCTCCACGAATCAAGTCTGGTCCGCCTTAGAGGTGTATCTCTTATTAAAGGAATGGCTCTTTTGTAGGATTACTAATAATACCTTCCAGTGGTTTTCAATGCATTAGCTTAAGGACATGTTTCAGATATTTCGCAGATTGATCAATCTCTCTCATGGACTCATCACGGTGTTGGGGGAATCTCAATGCCATTCCTTGATAGAAGAACATGAGCTGAGCAAAGCGAGCGGCAGTGAAGAGGTCAAGAAACTCCAGGTTCGACTCTGGCATTATGCTAATTTTTTGATATCCTTCAATCAACGCATCCTTCATCTTAGGCGACTTACCTTCGCAATCAAGCATGTAGTGAGCTAGTATCACACCCAAGTCGAATATCCAGTAGCCAAATCCACAATCGTCAAAGTCGATTGGGCGTGCTATACCGCCCCGAAATACAACATTTCCAAGGTCCGCATGAATCAAACCATAGGAATGCTTGACCTTCCCTAACTGCTGGCTAGCTTCATCAATACGTTCCAATACATCTTTGAACGCTTCCTGATGTCTCTTCGGAATAGCTTCTCGTGCGTCCTGTGCAATAAAACCATATTCGAACCCATCTCCAAAGAGACCCTCCCAATCCCAATGCGGGCGCTTGAAATTCTTGGGTTTCTTCCACAACATTGACTGTTCATGCAATTTTCCAGTTACTTCACCTAATGATTTGAAGTGTTTTGGGCGTAGGCCTTTCTCTAGGATTCTACCTTCAACCCAGCTGAGGAGGGTGCAGTTCCTTTGTTCTGGAACATTATAGCCCCCATCAGCTGTTGTCAACCAATCTCCATCTTCGTTTTTGAAAGGCTTTGGAACATCAATCCTCGCCTCATACAAAGCAGACAACCACTCCAACTCCGATTGGATGTATTCGGGTTTCATATATCCGGGCTGATGTAGTCTCAATGCATAGCGGTCAGGATGAATCAATGTTCTTGATTTGCTGCTCGGCTGAGCTATTACCTGGTACAGCCCATTGCCACTATAACTCTTGAATCTGAGATCCGCTACTTCTAGTCCATACTTCTCAAGAGCTTTCTTTGCGAGGTTCCTTAATCTAAAGAGAAACGCTCGATAACTAATTTGGTTCCCTGCCATTCATCCTAGCTCCTTTCTTCTAATCAAGCTCACAGACTGAAATCACCTTCTGGAAAAGGATTTTTCCTCAAAGAAAGAACCCCAAGAATCGTGGATTCATCTTAATCCCCAAAGTGACCCTGGTCTTTGCTAGTAACTCATTGTTGTGAGTCTCACTGAGTACGAATCCGTTTCTATATATCGATTATACAGCTCTGAGTATGAACCAAAGAAGATGGGCTTGAACGATTATCAACTTGAGAATACTTTTTTGACTAGAATCGCTGAGCCATCTCTCTCAAGCGCGCAGCGAGGGTACCAATATTAGTCCCCTCTTTTGAGCTTACAAGCAGAAAATCAATCCCGTGGCGTGATGTAATCTCATGAATTGCATCGTAGTCAACATCATCACATAAATCGAGTTTTGTCCCCACGAATAGCTTCCTTTCTCGGGGTATATTGGTAACCATCCCCACCCAACCTTCAACAGCCAGTAGTGACTCAAATGATGAGCAATCGAACACAATCAATGCAATCTTCGCTCCGGTTACGATTGCAGCCTGAAAGAACTTGAATTCCTCATGTTCATCGAATTCAAAGAGCGATGCTTCAATTGAGGTGAAATCATCTATTGAGATCATCCATGAAGCGACGTCAAAACCCATAGCCATTGACTTATCGATGAATGTACCGGAAACCAATTTGGCAATCAGTGTGCTTTTGCCTGCATCCATTGCTCCAATGACCGCTAGTTTCACGATGCCGGGTTTACTATCTGTCAATTCACCAATATTGTACATCTCATTTGATATTACGTTATCTCGGACTTAGGTGAGGCTAAATTCCAATCCAAGATGCTTCGTATGGAGTTCAACTCAGACTAGGCCATTTCTCTAAAGATTCTATTTTGCTTTCTCTTGCTGAGCTTGTTTCTCCTTCTCCAGATCGCGAACACGCTTCTCAACTGTGGATTCCGCCTTGCTTATGCTCTTCTGAATTTTGTCAATTCTCTTCTGTCTGGTAGAAATCTCTTTTTTCTTGCGATCCTCTGCTGAATGATATTCCTTATCGGCTGCATTCCACTCCTCTTTAGCGAGACGTGCCTGTTCCTGTATGCTCTCATAGTGGATTCTCTTCACTTCAGATGAGTTCCTACAATTCTGGACATCATTATCTAGATGCGCTGTTACGGTTTCCAAATCTGTGGTTGCCTGTTTCATTTCAAGGTATAGATGCCTCAGGTCGGTCAATGTGCCACTTATCTTCTTATCATTGAGATACTCAGGGTCGGGAATTTTCATCTCAATTACTTCAACTTCTGGGACTACCTGTTGAACAGATATGCTAGCTGGCGCTGGAACTGGGGCTCGAGTTGCTGGTGCAAGTGGAGGTGCTGGTGTGGGTTCAGGCGTCTTCACGGGGGTAGAGGAAGGTGGTGGACCTGGAGGTTTGGCTACAGCAGGTTTCGGTGAAGGTGGTGCAATGGCGTTCGGTGGGGCTTCTGGAGCTGGCATTGGTTGGCTAGGGGGTGCGGGAGTTGTAGAGGGAGTTGGTTTATCTACAAGTGACGACTTAGAACCAAGGATTCCCTGCTCAAGGTCTTTGGGTGTAGGCATGGTTGGGGGTGCAGGCTGGGAAGGCATACCTGGATCAGTAGGTTCTGGTTGTGCTGGCATTGGTGGAGGCTCAGCTTCAAACTCTGCAGCAGATTCTAGGAGCTCTCTCACTTCGCTGGCTCTAAGCATCCGAGTTTCAACAATACCCTCGCTGCCTTCTTCTATACCAACCTCTTCAGCTCTGGCAAAGGCCTCTCTAGCCTTTTCCAGTTCTGATTTAGCCTTGGGTGCGCTTGTTCTTACTCTATCTGTAGAAACCTCACTAGGCCTCACCCATTTGTCATTCGTAGTTGCGCTGACTCCATTGGTCGGAGAAGCTATTTTTGCCTTAGTCTGTGGCTCCGAAGTTGGCTTCGGGGCTTCAGGTTCGTCTGCGGAAATGAGTGACGCTCCACAGCGCAAACAGTATTTTCTGGTTGGGAGGTTTGCCTTTCCACACTTGGCACATGTTCTCAATCTTTATTCATCCCCACTGCTTCATACGCCAATTCAGTACGAAACTTATGCTGTAAAGGTTTTCTGAGGAGTATCCCCGCTCAAAATCAATGCACAAGGCACATTACTTGCTCATGTAGCGCCTCATTACAGGCGATATTTGAGTTCAGGCGTGTCCATGAGGCATACCTCTTGAAAAAGTCTATGCGCTTCATAGGTTAATTCTCACTGGTCTTGGCCAGTCTCGATAGAAGAGAGATTTGCCCAATGTGCAATGCTTCATGTTCCAGTAGATGGAACAGAATCCATTCAATACTAACCTCTGCGCTTCCCACGTCCACAAGTTTGTGCAGCTTGGAATCGTCGAGATTTCTAAGTCTAGCAAAAACATCGCTCCGCACTCCTAAGAGTCGATCTATGTAGAACTGCAATCCTTGCTTTGTCAGCTGGGGGATATCCTCTCTCAGAGCAAATGCATGTTTCCATTTCTCATAGTCCATTTCCTCTCCATCAATATCCTCGAATATCCATGACCACTCGACAGCTGCAATATGGAGGAGAAGTGTTCCAATTGTTTCTATGTTCTTCATGTCTGGAGAATAGTCTATCTCTCGATCAGTTAGGTCTTCTACCACACGGAGAAGGCGCCCTCGTGTTCTAACCATCATTGAGAATAGAAGTGCAACTCGCGGGGATAGATCCCCTCGCCTGTCCAGTGTGATTAGGTCCTTTGACTCTTCTGACATATTACAGATGTGCAGATACTTGCAGATAATCTATTGTATGAACTACCGCCAATTACCTCGTGACTTGGTAGCTCTTGACAAGCTCGTAGAGACTATTAGCACTCCCCTTCTTCTCGAAGTGCTTTCGAATTGGCTGGACTAGCTTGTCTAAGTAAACCGTCATTGAGTTCTTGAGATCCAGTGGATGGAGGTCTCCAGCAATGTAGCTCTTCTCCAGTTCCTTGTACTTCCTGAACTCGATGTCCCCTCCAAACTTTGGTTTTCGCTCCACTTTCATTGCATCAAAAGACCTGAAGATAATATGTTTCGCGTAGTCAAGGAGTGGATTGCCCTTCACTTCCTTTGGGGGACAGTATGCCGCCATTATCTTGGACCGAATCTTTTCCTCCGAATCATGAACAAATATGCTCGAGGAAGGTTTGCTCTTGCTCATTTTCGTCTGAATCATATGCCAGTCTCGTCCAGCTTCATCGAGCCCCTCGGGCTCTATTGCACCCTCGAGATTGATTAGCATGTGGTGACTTATTACGACAGGTTTCCAAAGGCCGAGCTTCGGGCCAACCTCTCTTGCCAGTATGTTTGCTCTTCGTTGATCCATACCTAGTTGGGTTATATCAGCTTCAAGATGAAAGATGTCAGACGCTTGCATTACTGGGTAGAAGTACTGGGCGACTTCTGACATCTCTCCTTCTCTTCTTCCCATGATTGTCAATGCGCGTGTAGCTCTAGCCACAGTGGTGACTTTTGCTATCCTTACGACTCTCTCCCAGTATTCAATGGAATCCATAGCATCAGACGCGAAGAGGAACTCGACCTTGTCGCTGGGAACTCCAGCGGCTTTCCAGACCTCGATGAAATACTCCCCGGTTGTCTTTATCTTGTCCAAGTCGCCGCCCATCTTATTGTTAATCCACGCGAACCAGTCAGCAAGCCAAATCTTGAATTTGATTCCTGCTTTAATGAGGTCCTTCAATAGCAGTGGGCGATATACACCAAATGGAAGATGCGCCATGCCAGATGGTTCGAAGCCGTCATACGCTATCGGATTTTTCTTCTCTTCTAATAACTGACGAAGCTCTCCCTTCGTGACTATCTCTTCGCCAACTCCAGCGACTAATTTGAAGCGCTCTTCAAGGTCCATACTCTGAGGAGAGCTTGTGATGTTCTTAACTGTTACCCGAGGTAGATGGAAAAGCTCCTCTAGGTGACACCTTATTACTCCTCAAAGCGCATTATGTTGAGCTAGGACTCAAGGCAGGACGGCTATGATGAATCACACTCAGGACGAACCACAACAGACTAGGACGGACTCCTTGATGCCAACAAGGGTTTGGGGATTTGAGGGATGCGGTGCTATGTGGACATTCTATTCTGATAGGAAATTGGCAATGCGAGCTGCTATGGGCAACCGAGTCCACGAGCTAGAGGTCTATGAGGCTTAACGGCTGGAAGATGAACGCCGTTATGACATGGGATATCCTTCAATCACCTTTGATCAATTCTTGCAATGTGTGAATCATCAGAACTGTTGTGTTTCTGATGACATGGACTGCAAAAAGTGACTACAACTTACTCCTATTACTTACCTCTCTTCGTCCCTTCTATTGATTCTCCCAGACTGTCACTGTTGGACATATTTCGGCAGTGCAGGAGTGTTTATAGGTCTCACACACAAACGTTCCATGATTGGTGGCAATTGATGTCAAATGCCGAATCTAGGAATCATCTCTCCATCTTCTGGGACTTTGAGAATGTCCATGAAGACTTTGGGACTCATAGTGAGATGACAGAGAGGATTCGCGATGCTGGCGCAATTATAAGGGCATATGCATTCGCGGATTGGACCGATCGGCATCAGATGGCTGAGGAGCTTCACAATCTAGGTTATGATATAATTCACGTGCCTGACAGCAGAGACAATGCAGCAGACTACAAGATGGCTACATACATCATGGACCATATGGTCCATTACCCTGAAACCACATGCTATGTTATGATTACAGGTGATGGTGATTTCAAGCTCATTGCAGGAGCAATCCGTCAACGCGGACTGGGTCTTTGGATCATCAGCAATCCTATCATCACAGCTAGTGAGCTCACAAACTTGGCAACCAAGTATACTGACATTAAATCTTTCAGAAGAATCGCATTGGATTGCCCCGATGTCGGAGACTGCCCAGAACATGTTCGTAGCATTTCCGAGATGCGGCGAATAATGGGTGGAAAGCTCCAGGACGCAGTGAATACAATATCAGAGGCAGGAAACAAACCAGGTATTGGCAATGTGAAGTACGTCATGGCTTCACTTAATCCAAGCTTCAATGAACGCGAGCTGGGGTTCCTGAGCTGGAACGAATTCATTGGTTGGGCTGAATCCGAGGGCTATATTGTCAGAGAAGGTGAGCTTCCGGGGACTCTGCTCAAAGTCCCAGACACACTCTCAGATGAGATGTCCAAGCTCTCTAAAGAAAATCGAGAGGCATTTGACTTTCTTGTTCAAGTAGTTGAAGAGGGAATTGATGAAGGCATTCCATTTACACTACCTAGGCTCAATGATGCACTCCTCGAACGAGGTCTGGATATCTCGGGGGTGGGCTTCAGTAATCTGCCCGATTTTGTTTTCTCTGCAGAATCGAGAAGCCTAGTCCGTGTAATGCCCTACGGAGATGAAGAATTAGTGGTCCTCCCATACTGCAGAGTTGATCGCATTCGTGAATGGTTTGAGAAAAACGTCAAACGCCTCTTTGGCGAGTCAGTGAATGTTCCGAAAGAGATATTCTTGGAGAAAATTCGGAACATGATTCTGGAAAACGGGAGTACCTTACCACAGATGGAAACATACCTCCAGGATGAGAAGATACGGCAAGAATATCAGAGCATCCTAGATGCTAGCGATGTTCCCTTTCTACCGCCATATCAGATGACCTTGACACACTTACTATTGGGCAAGGGTTTCAATTGTCAGGATACACTAATCAAGGTCAATGAGGAATTAAGTCCTCTAGGAATTACCATGAAATGTCCATCATAACTAGGAAATAGGAGAAATCAACGATGTCAGATGAAGCATATGAAAGACTTGCAGAAACTTTGGACAAAATCCCCAATGGATTTCCTGCAGTACCAGACAGGAGTCATATTAGACTACTTCAGTGGATTTTCGAACCGACTGAGGCTGAATTGGCAAGTCAAATGAAGCTTATGGGTGAAACCATTGAAGACCTGAGTACGCGTCTTGAACGCGACCCTGATAAGCTGATAGGATTGCTCGAATCCATGGCGCAAAAGGGTCAGATTCGGGCCTGGAACTCAAGCACTGGAAGAAGATATGCCCTGATTCCCTTTGCAGTCGGAATTTACGAGGAACAGCTGGGAAGAATGGATGAGGAATTCGCCAAGCTCTATGAGGACTATTATAATGCGGCAAAAGGCGTTGGAGACATGTTCAAAACCGAGCCCCCAATCTTCAAGGTTATACCTGTCAATAGAGCAGTGACCACTGACCTTGAGATTCATCCCTATGAGAAGGCTGAAACTCTGATTGAGAACGCGAAGTCTTGGGGCGTAAGGGAGTGTATTTGCAAGAAGCAGAAGAATCTGATAGACGAGCCTTGTAGTTATCCAACTTCTGTCTGCATCATGTTTGCTCCTAAAAGAGAGAATGCCTACGATGATGATGAGATCACAAGAGTTGTGTCTAAAGAGGAAGCCCTAAAGATTCTGAAAGACTCAGAGGAGGCTGGGCTAGTCCATTGCAGCATGAACGTTCAGACTGGGCACTACTACATCTGCAACTGCTGCACGTGCTGTTGTGGTGTACTCAGGGGACTCACACAACATGACCAACCGTACGCTTTCGTCAAATCGGACTTCTTGATTGAGGTTGACAATGATCTTTGCACAGGATGCGGTACCTGTGTAGATAGATGTCAGTTTGCTGCTCTAGATGTACCCGAAGACCTCTGCACTGTGAATACAGATCGTTGCGTTGGCTGCGGGGTATGTGTCATAACATGTCCTGAAGACGCTCTTCAGCTTGTTGCGAGGCCAGATCGGGGAGATAAGGCACCACCAGAGAAAATCATGGACTGGATGACCGAAAAGGCCTTAGCTAGAGGCGTGGATCCATCTGAACTAATGTGAGCAGGTTCCATTGCGACAGTGAGACAGATGCTTTAAGAGGCCTGCCGATGATTAGAGAGCGAGGCTCCTTATGACCGTCCACTCTGAAGAAGGAGAAGAAAAGGCACCTGCCCGACGGCGATCGAGAAAGTATATACCGAATCTCGCTGAGTTCTACTTCAGGCCTACATATGACTGGACCATAGATGAAGCTAGAGGACTCTATGAAACTTCTGATCGAGTTTCAGATGATCTCGAGTTGAACATTGTATTCTATGAAGATTGTATTCAGGGTATGAGGATGATTCCAGAAGACTCCATTAATCTGGTAATAGCAGATCCTCCCTTTGGCATTGATTTCGATGGGAAGAGTAGTGTGTACAACAGAAATGAGCGTCTGGTGATTGAAGACTATGAAGAGGTGAATGGGTCCTACGCTGACTTCACGAAAAGATGGATTGGTGAGTTGCCACGAGCCCTCAAGGATGATGGGTCTGTATACATCTTTAGTGGGTGGACAAACCTAGAACCAGTCTTGAGAGGTGCGAGAGAAGCTGGACTTACAACTCTGAATCATATTGTCTGGCACTATCCATTTGGAGTATTTACAAAGAGGCGTTTTGTTACCAGTCACTATCATGTTTTGCTCTTGGTAAAGAATCCTAAGGACTACTTCTTCAATAAAATCGTACACTATCCTGAGGATGTGTGGCTTGTTAAACGGAGATATAGGGCTGGTGAGGTCAAGAACAGCACGAAGCTCCCCGTAGAAGTGGTCAGAAGATGTATTGATTTCTCTTCAAAACCTGGAGACCTCGTTCTAGACCCATTCATGGGAAATGGCACTACCGCAATTGCAGCAAAGTCTAGTTGGAGGCATTTCATCGGATACGAGATTAATGAGCGGCTCAAACCCGTGATTGACTCTGAGGTTTCATCGGTGGCGCCGGGTGAATGCTATACGCCATATGTCACCCGTCTTCCAGCAATAGAAGAGCTTGCTGAGGCATATCCAAATGCCTATCGTGAGTACCTTCGAAGAGAGAAGGAGGAGAAAAGGTAAATCCCATACAGAACAGTTGACGTGATTGAAACCTGAGGGGGATACTGGAGGCTAACCTATGAGCACTGATGACATCTACAACCTTCTTCACAAATCAGAAGACAGACTATCAGATGTCGCAGCAGCGAGTGATGTCTTCAATAGACAGTTCGGTTCTGAGCTTGCTAGTTGGGAGCTAAAGTCCCATGAGCAGTTCAAGCATCGAATCTCCGGAAGGAGGTTTCGTTACCATGGTTTTGCACGATATACTCACGAAAGATCTCTGATTCTTCTGACCCCAAGTCCTTGGCTGACTGAAGGGGTCTTTGTACAATTCCCTGAAGATGTTGAACTGCCCAACGAAGGTGCACGGATAGAAGTAACCGGTAGACATGTTGCGCTGCCAAGTTTCATTGAACGAAGCAAACCCTCTCCCGCCGCTATTTTTGCAGACTCGTTTGAACTATCAAACGTAGACTACCTGTCAGACATACGCCCGCCCATGAATCTCAAGGGTCTTTCTCGCCTTCTGTTTGAGAATGTTGGAATGGCTGAAGCAAGCAAACAGGTCTTTGCGCGTCTCTTTGTATCGAGTCCTCCCTTTCAAGAGAGTGTGGGGGGCTTAACTGCCGGAATTCAAGCAATTGCATCCAAGGCTCAGGTTCGACGCCTTTTGAGATTCATGCGCCAAATCCTGCCGCCCACGCTCAGAGGGCGATGGCCAAAAATCCGGAACGTTGGCGGTATCAGGGTATCTACGCCACCTATTTGGAGAATGGACATAGGACAGCCTGGCAGAAAAGGGATGGAGGAGTTATGCGTGAAACGTCACGACCCCTCCGGATTCAGGGAGGTTTCTCTGGGTGCACTCACAAATCAAGAAACCGCCGCCTTGCCTGATGTACCTCTTGCTCTAGCATCAGAGGATTTCTGGATTGAAACATCAAATCCTTCTCAACTCAGGCTCCCTATCCTGAAGTCAGCTATCACTTTCCAAATGATGAATCCTGAGGTTTCACAGCGGAGCCTTGAATCCGGTACAAAGCACATTCTATCAAAGCTCGATGGATTAAAGGAGAGCTTCGGACTTGATGATTCTGCATTTGCTAGAGGTCATCTCTTGGATGCGGATGCACATGGAAGACCTCTTGGAGCATTGCGACTCGCCCGGTCCACTGCTAGGGCCTATTGGAAAGACAAGATAGCAGCCGCAGACATCAAGCATTCGTGGGACCGTGTTCTCGAACCTGCTCTTAAGGAGTTCATGGATCTCACCCAATTGAAGAGTGAAACCGAACGTGATTGGGGAAAGGACCGTCCAATTCACAAATTCAACACAAAAGTGCTCCGTGCATTAAGGAAACTGGACTCAGGTGGAAGCAGTTCACTTGGTCCGACACTGGAAGAGATATCTGCAGAGGCTGGTGTAGAACGCCACGTAGCAGCCGAAGCACTGGGCAAAATGAAAGATAGCGGGGTTCTCTATGAACCCCGAACTGGTCATTATAGATTGGTATGAGAGTTGCGCGCTTAGAATGATCTCCAGAACTCGTCTGGTTCGTATCCTTCTTCAATGAGCTCTATCTCTTGCACTCCAACACGTTCTGCATCGTACTGTCGAGCAAGGATGGTCCCATCGAACTTCTCTCTGGCACTTGCCTCGGTCCCACGCCAAACGTAGATGTCGTCCCATGCATCAAGGAGGAATACATCATCGCTCTTCAGCGACTCTCTGGTCACAGGAACCTCCGCGAAATATGTATCATCACCTTCGCGATGAACTCTCCAGAGCTTGTGCTCGTGAGTTTCTAATTGCACCTTCTTGAGGATGCCCTCGGTATCTTCATCGGTTAAATGGAAGTCATCAAAGAGCGCCTTGAAAG
>JBHLQK010000030.1:0-19052 GCA_048884925.1 Candidatus Thorarchaeota archaeon | reverse complement strand
GAGCTTGTTCCCAAACAAATCTAGCACACGCAGGTTGGAGCACTCAGATAGGGGGGACAGATCAATAGATTCGAGGTGATTTTCCCCAAGATGGATTTCTCGGAGGTCATCTTGTTGCGCAAGTGGAGAGAGGTCAATTGCACGGATATTACGCCATGAAAGACTAACATACTCGCTATCGACTCTTGTGACTTTTTCTTCACCTTTGATGTTGAGTAATGCTAGTTCTATCTTTGCCAAACCAGAAAACATCTCCATATCTTAATATTCGATTGAGGTACATCTGCATTTAGCTTTGAACCCTCATTAGCGGAGTGGTCTGCCATAAATCCATGTGGAGTTCATTTATCTTCTATTTATCCTAACGATCAGCATGGTAAAACCATCGCCTAGAACTTCAGGAAAAGGAGTTGCTCATAAGGGGAGACAAGTACTAGTCGATAAGAAACTACGTGTTGATTGGATTCGCTCAAAGGTAGCCATATTGGACGATGAGCATTTGAGGCTAGTTGAGGGAATCATCAGAAGGTTCCTGAAAGAGTAATACTAGTGAAATTTCGCTCGTTCTTCAAATCAATGATTCTCCAACATGCAGACTTCAAAATGAGTCGTAGAAGAATCCATTTCTAAGCAGGGCGGTATTTTGGAACTTCTGCGCGTATACTTTTCTTAATCTTAAGAATATCACGTGCCTGAAGTTCTTTCCTCTTTGGATATGCAGCCACAATTCCCTTCCATTGGTCTATTTTAATCATGACGGGATCGCTTTCAACAATCTTGGCGATATTAGCCTTTGAGTCATCTATCTGGTCAATGACATCTCCTGCTTTGCAGCCCATCTTCAGACTGGCGACTATGTTGTCTAGTTCGTCAGCTATCTTCATGGCTTTGTCGGGGGGAATCGTAACTGTAGTCGGCATCGGTGCAGGTTGAGTCACCACTATTTCATGTTCAGGTGCGGGAGTGGCTGGAACAGCAGCCGGCATGGGTGCTGGTGCGGGGGCTGGAGCGGCTGAAACAACAGGAGGCGCATCCTGCAATTCCACCATTGCTCCCAACATATCTTCTTTCAGAGCTTCAATGGCTTGTCCGATGAACGTCGCTATTTGGTCGAATTGCCCCTTTACAAGATCAGCAACATGGTCCAGGTCACCTCCTGTGTCAGCACTGGGCGCTGGTACAGACTTAATGGCATCTAGGAGCTCATCTTTTGTGAGTCTGATATCAGAACGGATCTCATCCATATTAGCAAGAATCGTCACCATTCGTTTCAATGTGTCATCTAGAGCTCCGATGCTCTTCTCAATGTCTTGGAGGCGACTAAGGAACTGCTCAGCCATAATGCATACTCCCTGCTTCTATTGATATTTGCTTAATGTTTGAGCACTAGAAAAGGGTTTGTCGGATGTTTAGCTCTCAGGGAGGGAGAGTGAGGATATTACGAGGACATTCCGAGAACTATTAAATACCAATCAGAGTCAGATTGACAGGGTAGTGTGTTCCAGGACGTAACAACCGTGTCCACCGAGCAAATATCTCACATGTTCAAGCTAGTTGCTCTCGGCGACGGTGCAGTAGGAAAAACCTCCTGCATCAAACAATATACCGAGGGCTCTTTCAGTGAGAGGTATATTGCCACGATTGGCACTACTTTTGCGCTAAAGACAGTGGACGTGACTATGCCTGATGGTAACAGAATCACAGCCAGAGTGGTCCTTTGGGACCTTGCAGGCCAGCCAACTTACAACGAGCTCAGACGGAGGTATATGGCTGGCGCAACTATGGCAATTATTGTCTATGATGTCACACGCCCCCAGACTTTTCTTGACGTTGGTGAGTGGTTCACCAAATTCATTACAGTTTGCCCAAATGCGGTGGTTTCTGTTGTCGCAAACAAGATTGACAGACAGGATCGGCTGGTACCCTCCGCTGCAGGTCAGATGATTCAGCAATGGCTCGATGTCCTTCATTATGAAACAAGTGCAAAGACAGGCGAGAACATCAACGAGCTCTTTACCGAGCTAGTTACTCGGGCTATTGAGAAACAACGTCAATTGGGTCCCATGGTATCTGATGGGCCGAGCAAACCATTTAAACTGGGAGTCTAATTCGATTCAATTGGACTGAAGAGGAATGGTGGCAAGCAGAAAGGTACTAGCGGGAGCATTTGGGCATATCATTCTGTTCATCATCAACTTCCTTGTATTTGTAGGGCTCGTAGAGAGCTATCAAATCCTTGCTACTGAACTTCCACTCCTTACTGCACTCGTGCTTGGATATATGGTTATTCATACCACGGTCCTATTGTCTGTTCAGCTCGGCATTCAGGTGTTGGAACTGATAAGAATAAGGATGCCAACGCTGATCATCTCGTACTATTTCTTGTTCAATGACGATGAGGCTATTCCATTACCATTGCTGGATCCTGTAAAAAGCCGACTTGGAGTGATCACGCTTCTTCTAGTTATCAGTGGAGGACCGGTATTCTTCCCAATCTTTGCCGCCTCAGGACTTCTCTTTGTTATGGCATTGCTTGTCCAGAACCCATTGACGTTGCCTTTGATTATTAGCTACTTTATCGAATTCATCAACTGGATGCCCCCGTTACTCGTTCTAATCGTGGCGATAGTCATAGTATCCATTGTAATAATAGAGTTCAGGCATGTATGACCTCTGAATAATCGCTGAAACGACGGCGTCTTTATATTTAAGAGCGCGCCTCAGAGTTCGAAAGACTTTGAGAAGACCCGATGTTGTTGTAGTTGGAGCTGGTTCAGCTGGATGCGTTACTGCGAGGCGGTGTGCAGAGATGGGCTTGAAGACTCTCCTACTTGACAAGAAATCCCGTTTAGAAGTGGGACAGAAAGTATGCGGGGACGAAATTAGTAAATCACATTTTGAGGCGACAGGGATTGAATTTCCGAAAGACCAGGAAATCTCGAGTGCTATTGCAGGAGCAGACGTGTATCCTCCGAGTATGAGCAACGAACTCAAGGTCAGAGACTGGGCAGAGTTTGATGGCTGGACAGTTAATAGACTAAATTTTGGCCAGCGACTTCTAGGCGAAGCTATTGATGCAGGGGTAGCCTTTCAGGCTAATAGCCGGGTCAGCAATCCTATTCTTCGAAATGACATCGTTGTTGGAATTGAGTATAAGGAAGAGGGCGAGGAGAGAGAGGTCTACGCAAAGCTGGTAATTGATGCCAGTGGTTTTGCTGGAACTATAAGAAACAAACTTGATCATCCACTTGTAGAAAAGACCATTGACAAGGAAGATGTAGCACTCTGCTATAGAGAGATAGTGAAACTCAAAATGCCACTAGCAGAGCCAGAAGTTGCCCGAGTCCTATTAGGCGGCAAGGTGGCGCCAGGTGGATATGCATGGATTTTTCCCAAGGGAATGCAAGAGGTCAATGCAGGAGTAGGAATCACTGGAGGCTCAGGCCGAGGCTCACCAAAATCCCACTTTTTAAAGTTCAAGAGTGAATACCCTTTGCTCATCAGGAGTCAAGTCATTGATGCAGCAGGGGGAGCTGTGCCTGTTAGGAGACCATTGAAGAGTTTGGTTGCAGACGGCGTAGCTTTCGTTGGAGACGCGGCGGCTCAGGTTAATCCTATCCATGGCGGCGGTATAGGTGCAGGAATGCGTGCAGGGATTATCCTGGGAGAAGTAGCCAAGAGGGCAATAGCTAGGAAAGATCTAAGTTCTAGAGGATTGTGGCATTACAATATCAGATATCTGACGGATTTTGGCAAGAGATTAGCATCGCTTGAGATATTTCGCAGGCTTCTTCAGGCAGTCGCAGATGAAGACATGGATTTTGGTTTCGAAAAGAGAATACTTGAAGCTGGCGACCTCATGGCTGCAAATAGAGGAGATGGGCTCTCACTTGGACTTTTCGACAAGCTTCGAAGATTTAGAAGGGGATTGAGTAGAGTTGGTCTTCTTAGAGACCTTCAGAAAGCCTCGAACCTCATGAAGAAGATATCTCGAACTTATGAAGCGTATCCTTTGAACCCCTCAGCACTTGATAATTGGAATGAATCAGTTCTGGAGATAATCAAGTCTGCAGAGTTTAGGTGAGGGGGAATTGGCCTCACCTACTAGGACTCCGCATAGTTGAGTTACACGTCACGAATTCCTTCCTTCATGACAGTAAAGACTGCCTCGCCCTCAGGAAGGTTGGGTGAGTCCACAAGTCTGCAGATTCTCCTTTCACCCTTTGATTTTCTCAGATAACAGCGTGTCTGAGGAACGTGAGCGAGTACATGGCCTCCAACCGGAGCTGTAGGGTCTCCGAAGAAAGCATCAGGCCGCGACATTACTTGATTGGTAATATAGACAGCCATGTTGTTAATCTCAGCACCTCTCTGAAGATGATGGAGATGTTTATTCAGCTTCTGCTGTCTCGCCGCAAGTGTGCCTCTTCCTGTGTACTCAGCTCTGAAATGACTAGTAACTGAGTCAAGAACAAGCAGCTTGGCATTCTTTTCCGGAGCCATTTCCATAGCTTGATCGCATAACAGGATTTGATGGTCGGAATTGTAAGCGCGAGCCCAGACAACGTTCTTCAACACCTTCTTTGGATCCATGCCGAAAGGTTCCGCCATGTCCACAAGGCGCTCCGGTCTGAATGTTCCTTCCGTATCGACATAGATTGCGGTGGCACTTAGGCCTCCTTCATTCTCCGGTCTCTGAACCATGACACAGAGTTGGTGCGCCATCTGTGTCTTCCCAGATCTAAATGAACCATACATTTCAGTGATACTTTGGGTTTCAAGTCCTCCCCCGAATAGTGTATCAAGTGCGGTGGAACCAGTGCTAATTCTTCCTGCTGTCCGTCGCCTCTCAAGAAGAAGGTCAGCTGTTTCAAAACCAATGTCGAGCATTTCACGTGCTGCCTTTATAATCTTGGTTGAAGTGGTTTCACCAATTGACCCTGCGGCTGCAAGCTCAGATGGAGATGCCACTGCAATTGCCTCAACACTCCTATATCCAGCTTCTGACAAGCGCTTCGCGATTGCAGGGCCTACACCAGGGAGATCTGTGACGTCTAATCCCGACTCTCCCTCAGTGCCGAGCTCGATGATTTCATCATCTCCTTCGGCATCCTCGAAATCCTCATAATCTACAGTTTCCTCTTCTTCTTCATCTTCCTTCTTTCTTGGTGACATCCTGAGGACCTCCCTCAATGCCTGGCATCCATCCGCTCATTCACTGCCAAGCACGTGGTCATGCACTTGTCGGATTACTAGATATAAAAATAGCACTAGTCGAACCGCCGAGTGACTAAATCTTAACAAGCGGTTCGATTAGGCTAGATCCTTTACCTTGAACATGATTCCAGATAGCGCAATGCAGACCAGAACAATCACAAGAAGAATCCAGCCAGACATAAGCGCTGGCCAATCCGGAATGTTGTAGTTGTAATCTGCAAAGAGCTGACCATAGTTCAGAATGTGCCCAGACAGGGAAAAAACAGCCCCCTCAAAGAATATGGCTACAACACCAAGGAGCTGCTCATACAGTGTGATGACAACACCCCACACAAGAGGCCTCTTTAGAGCTATACCCAGCAACATGAATATTGAACAGTAGACTGCATTGCAGACTGCACATACTGGCCAGAAACCAGCAAGCATCTCAAATGGAATTTCAGCAGAGATAATAATCGAAACATAGAATCCGGTTGTTACCACTATAGAGATGATGGTACCAGCTATGACCGTAGCAAAGAATCGCCATATGAGAATCTCAATTCTCCTAACAGGTCGAGTGACTAGCTGTACTATCGTATGAGACTCAATCTCGTCAGATAATGCCGCGGTTCCAAGAAGCAATCCGGATAATGGAATGAGTAAAGATATGTAGAGCGTCTGAACAAAATCACGAAAGAAGATTTGAGCTGGCGGAGGCACACCCATGGCTATCATCACAATTGCAGGTAATAAGCCAAGAATGGTCAATACCTGACTTTTTCGACTCTTTACAAAAGATATCAAGAATAATCTCAACAAGTATAATCCTCGAAAGAGTGCCTTAAGAGGTGACGAGAGTTCACCTTCTTTCTGAACGGGGGTTTGTATCGGTTCTACTGACATCTTTGCCACCTCACGAAACTAGGAATTCGAATAAGCGCTCCACACTCTCTGATAGAGTATCCAACTGGATGATTGGTGCCTTTCGCTCGACCGCGAGTCTCACAAGCTCATCATAGAACAGCTCTGGTTGGGGTGTTACAATCCTGCATTCGAGTAGCTCGTCGCTTTGCTCCATGAACGTGAGTGATTTAACTAGTCCTTTAATCTCCACCAGCCCACTGGCTATTCTCTTCGTATCCTCTGCCAAGGATTTAAACTGAATCTCGTGGGGATACTGATAAAGGAGTTTCCTGATTCTATCAGGATCACCTTCTGCAATAGTCTGCCCTCTATGAATGAGTGTTATCCTGCTTGCTAGGTGTTCCAGTTCTTCTAGCACATGGCTTGATATTAATATGGTAACTTGGTCCTCTCTGTTGAGGCGTCTTAGTAAATCCATGATTCTCCTTCGACCCAAGGGATCTAGGCCGCTAAGAGGTTCATCTAGTACTAGTAAGGATGGTGCGTGTGTTAATGCAGCTGCAATTTTAGTCCTCTGTTTCATACCCTTTGAGAGAGCAGATACTTTTCTCTCCGCAAATTTCGTCATACCTACGTCTTCTATGGCACGGTCAACCGCATCCTCAAGACCGGGTCGTTTTGGCATACTTATTTGGGCTAGCATCTTCACTGATTCTCGTACAGTTGCCCAAGGATAGAGGTCATCATGTTCGGAAACATAGCCTATCCGTTCTTTTATGCCGACATTATCGAAGGGATCCTCACCAAAGACACTGACAGAACCACTGTCTGGTTTTGTCAGTCCAGTTACAACTCGAATTGTCGTCGTCTTGCCAGCTCCATTGGGCCCGACAAATCCTGTGATTGACCCACCTTTGACTGACATATTAAATCGACTTATGGCTACAACCTCGCCATATTGCTTGGATGCTTCTTCAATCTGTATGAGGGGCATTAGCTATCCCTCCTAAACAGCGTGAGCATTAGTGCTACGATACCCAAAATAAGAACAGTCAATACCACAGCCAACACCATTGGGCCTTCAACACCAATTCCATTGCTGAAGATGATGGTTCTGCCATTGACATCAAGAGACTCATATCCAAGTGCCATTGCACCAAGGAGCGCGATAGCTCCGACAAAGTCCAACAATAGTATTAGAGATTCAGACTGAGCCCACCCAATGGCACTGTAGAAGCTGGACAAGACAATGGCAGCGATGAAGAAAGAGAGAGTTGCCACAGCTCTCCTTTTGGTGAAGCTTGACAATGCCAAGATAATTAGACTGAGTAGGAATGCTGCAAGAAGGGTGAATCCAACTCCCCAGAGCATTAGGTCGATATTGACAAGAAGATCTGTTTCAAGACCGTAGGAGAGAAGGAAATACTGAATTATGGAAGGAAGCACAATCACAACAGTAGAGAAAAGGATTAGACTCATGAGCTTGCCTATCGTGTATTCAAGTCTTGATATCCTTGAGAAGTAGACCTCTGTAGTCTGATGAAGTCTATCATCGGCAATAAGACCCCCGCCAACGATGGCCATTAGAAGTAGCCAGATGAAACTAATGCCGATTGCTGAGATGTTAAAGGGCATGAATCCCAACTCAAGAACCGTTATTCGATTTACAAGCGAAACCATGCCAAGGACCGAGTCAGCATACGCATCTCGGAATAATTCATTGATCGTAATGAGTGGACCAGTGAATGGAAGGAACCATGAAATCACGATGATGAGAACATCCTGAATCAATATAGAGAAGAACATGAAGACCAAAAGCATCTTGGTAAAGCCTGAACGACGAATTGCTTCTATGAGATTAAACCAAGCCACGGAGATTATCCGATACAAACGATTCTGACGTACACCGGTGAACCTTCTGAACCCAAATCTCCGGATATAGGTATCATCACCTGAAGGGTTGTCACTCATCCAAGCTCCCTCCCTTCTACAATACTGATGAAGACATCTTCAAGTGTTCGTGTCCTACTACCCATGTAGCGCAGGCTCACTGAGGGGTCTCTATTGACCTCCTCGAGAATAATCATCTCCGTACCATTCGCTCTTTTCACATCTAGGAATGGGCTATTAACTTCGACTTCCAGTCCTTTGGCTGCTAGTTTGCGGGAGAATGAATCAGTGTCACCAGTTATCTTCAAACGAAGCATTCCTGATGTGTCAGCAAGCAAAGTGCTCATTTCGCCGCTAGTCACTAGCTGTCCTCTTCCCAAGACCATGACCCAATCACACACTCTCTCAACATCAAACAGCAGATGAGATGACACAATCAAGCTCTTGCCTTCATCTTTATACAGACGCTCAATCAATTCCAACATCTGGTGGCGACCAGTGGGATCAAGCCCATCTGTTGGCTCGTCAAGAATCACCAAATCAGGATCATGTACCAGAGCAGCCGCAAGCTTACATTTCTGCATCATGCCTGTACTGAATTCCCGAAGAGGACGATAGCGTTCCTCTGCTAGACCTACGTAATGCAATGTATCATGGGCTCGCTGAGCAGCCTCCATTGCCGCGAGTCCTGACAGCTTACCCATGAATGTAACATACTTCATTGCACTGACATCAGGTATCATAGGAGTGAACTCTGGTGAGTATCCAACATGGTCTCTGACGTCCTGAATTGAATCGCAGAAATCATATCCCAATACACTCCCAGATCCTGAAGAATGACGGATTATCCCCATCAGAATACGAATGAGTGTGGTTTTGCCTGCACCGTTTGGCCCTAGCAAACCCACCGCCCTTTTGGGAGCCGAAACACTGACCTTGTCCAAAGCCAAGGTCGGGCCATAGAACTTGGATAATTCTGATATTTTGAAAGCTTCAGTTGCCAAGGCGTGCACCGATATGCTAGATATCCCGGTGCTAATTAATCTCTGTATTGGAGTAAGGTTGTACCCTGGTGCTAGGTCCTTGTCATCGTGACAAGTATGAACTCTTCCATGGGAGCAATCCGAATTCCACCAAGAGTGGACTGAATCTGAATGAACTGCATTTCTCCGCCCTGCTTCACCTGGCGGATGATCTCTTTTGTCTTTCCAATTAATGCACTAAGCAGAGCCGATATCTCCTCTGCTCTTTCAAGAGAAACTCCCCATGAATTGATTGGAAAGCCCTCGGGACTGATGAATAGAGCCGCATAGACATCTGGAAACTTGCTAGTTATATTTTGGATAATGCGTTCGAAGACTTCGCGTTTTGGAACAGCTGTCATAGTTCTTACCATCCAAAGGAGTTTCTCAGTATCCCTTATCGTCAATTCGTGTTGTTGGGAGAAAATAAGGGTTGTCGTGACGCCCCCTTGCCTTTGTTATGGGCCAATTCTAGGAGAATAGCACATAGATTTCAAATGAAAACATTGAAGTCAGCGATGATTGGCTCGAGTTCCAACAATGAGTAAGATGAAATATAACGACGAGAGTCTTGATCTATCTGGACCAAGCATATCCGTTGCGAGAGTCATCTCGAGATTAACTCCAGCACCTCTCATCAATCTGTATGTGGGATTGATTATGGTGTATACATCTCCAATCGGTCTGGGACCTGTGCTCAATGAAACGACATCCCTTCTCATTCTCATTCCTGGAATGGTCATTCTTCCGATTACACCAATTATTCTATCTGCATGGCGTGGTCAGACTGACCTTGATGTGTCAGCTCGAGAAACAAGAGCCAAATTCTTTGCTTTCTCTCTAGTCTGTTATATTTTAGTCCACGCAATATTCGCTCTATCTGAATGTTCCATACTTGCAGTACTTGCGGCTTCCTACTTCACCGTTACATTAGGCGTAATGATTGCCACATTGAAGACCAAGGTTTCCGTGCATGGAGCTGGGGTTGGAGGACCCGGAACAGCTCTTCTCATTGTTTATGGATGGATTGCTTGGCCTGTTGTCGTTTTGTGGACGGTTGTCATTTGGTCTCGCACTGTTCTAAAACAACATTCCTTAATGCAGGCGATTATTGGTGTCACGCTTGGAATCGCGATAACCCTGCCTACATATTGGTTTCTATATCTATAGTCTTGAGCCGTACGAAAATTGTTCATATGGACTGACGACACCTCAACATTGTCCAACTAGACATGACCACGCAAGTCATGTGAGATAAAGACTCAGCGGGTAGTACCATGGAAGGAAGTGTTGAATGTCCGGAATGTGGAAAACGCAGCCGCAGAGGATCCACATTCTGTATGGGTTGTGGAAATCGACTGCCAAATGGACTTGTGACCACGGCCTCTGAAGCTAGAGAAGACATACTGCCTGAGGTTTCTGAATTGGATGAAGTCCCAGAGCTTGGTGAACCTCCAACGGACCTAGAAACTCTACCCGAAACTGAACTTCCAGAAGTTGATAAAAGCACGGAAGAAGTCATTCCACCTCAAGCTGTGCCGCCTCCTGTTGAAGAAGCGCTCTCATGGGAGGTGGATGACGCATTAGTTGAGTCAGCATCCGTAGAAACGCCAGCATCAATTCCTGAGCCAGTTGCCGTTGTTGCTCCTGAACGAGCGGAAAAGAGCAGTGAAGATTTGAGTTGGGACGTAAAGGGAATTGAGCCTGAGATAAAGGTAGGAATGCCATTCAAAGAAGTGGAACCACCGCGAGTGATGGCTGAGGAGATGGAAGTCCATCCTGTGGAAGTGTTTGACCATCTATTCCCTGAGGGCAGAGATGATGCCACAAGAGACGCAGTGACACACCTATTTCCAGGCGGGAGAGGCGTGACCTCAAGAGACTTTATTGACGTTGTTGTTGGAACCCCAAGGAGGATATCAGTAACGACTCCAATGCCCGAATTGGATACACCTGAATGCCCCAGCTGCGGCTTTTCGATATCAGGGGACGGATTTGAATATCCCGGATATGTCTACGAAGCAATGGGCAAAGCTAGAATGGAAGATGGAATTAGGAAACTGGAAGCAAAGGAATTTGAGCCAGCTATTGAAACGTTCGAAATGGCAAAGAAGCTATTTGAAAGAGCCGCACATGAGAAAGCAATTGCAGATGCCACAAAGATGATCGATGAGGGCTATGATGCGATGGCCAATGATCACTTTGAGCAAGCTGAGAGTCATAGGAAAGCGCAAGAGTACGAATGGGCGATTGTTCAGTTTAGAAAGGCCAGAGAATTGTATATGTTCTCAACCGATGCTAAAAAGAGAACAAAATGTTCTGAAAAAGTTCGAGAATGTTATGTTGAATGGGGAAAGAATCTTGAGGATGAAGGGGATGTATTGGCTAAAGCAGGCCAGACACGAAAGGCACTCTCGAAATATCAAGAATCAGCGCAGAGGTATCGAGAAGGAGAAGACAGTAAAAGACTCAAAAGCCTCGACAAGAAGATTCGAAAGGCCTGACTATAGCTTGAACCCAGTTAATCTCACAATGTTTCCACGAAATATCAAGTCAATATCCTCTTCCGTATAGCATAACTGGGGACAAAGCGATTTAACCGCATTATATTGCTCTTCCAGAATATTGTACCGAAAACCTCTTGGGAAGAAGGATGAATCGGTACCGAATACAATCCTACAGGATCCTCCAGCCTTCATTGCCTTTTCGTAAATCTTCGTGATGGTGAGGTCATAGGGCAGATATGTCATCCACATATTGCTGCCACTAGAATCGACAACCACATTATGCGTCTGGTAAAAAAGCATCAATACCTCACGAAAGAAGCCCGCTCCAAAATGTGCGATCATGAAATTGAGGTCTGGAAAGTCTTGCGCTGGTTTCTGAATATCGAGAGGATTGCCATACCTGAGATTTGCTTGAGTTCCTATCGTTATGCCAAAGTGTAGGATTACAAGGAGCTTCTGACGAAGTGCCTCCTCATATATCGGATAAACTCGGTCATCATAGACATGGAAGTCCCACGAACTCGGGTAAAGCTTGATGCCTTGAAAGCCATCTCGTCCAGCTCGCTTCACAGTATCAACTGAGTTCTCCAGACCTGGATTTACATTAGCATAACCCATGAAGCGACCGGGATATTTCTTTCGCGCCGCAAGAAACTCATCCCAGCTCTCGGGGCCAATCATCATCCCTATTGCTGAGATTCCATACTTGTCCAACTCTTTAATCCACATTTCACCTGTATCCCAGGGCTCATCAGGCAGTTTGAACTCCTGCATATCAGTCTGAAAGGTGACACGCTGGCGAGCACGTTCAAGTACGTCTGGGTCCGAAAACCATTCCTTTACAGTATTATACGTGATAAAGTGTGCGTGTCCATCGATGACTTCAATACCCAAATCTGATACAACCAATAGGATTCCTCCTCAATTCACTATAGTGATATAATTACCACCGTTAGTATCTCCTTATCCCTTTTGCCAAATGGTAGCTCTTAGCAAAGAACAGAGATGCTAGATCCAGTCGCCTGTTTCGAGTTTTCTAGGCAAATAATCGTCTGTTAAATACTCGAAACTATGGCTCGCAAAAGCTTGGATCTCAGCCTTCTCCCTAAGTCTCAGCATCAGCTGCAAGTCTTTTACCCAGGCTCTGTTACCCTGTACAAAGGGCTCCTTCAGCATATCCCTGACACGTTTGATGTCTGTTGGCTCCATCGGAATTCGCACTGATTTGGGAATATCATACTCGTCAAGGTCACGGCTCAAAACACCCAAAAGCTTCAACTCAGGAGTCGCAATGAAAGGAGATTCATAACTAAGACGTTTGCTACCTCTTAGGAATACTGAGTATATGTAGTGCCCATATGGGTCAGAGTCTACCAAAGCAAATGCGGGAATTTCAAGTTCCTTCACAAGAGTTCGTAGAAATGCACGAGTGGCAATGTCTCCTGACCCTTTTCCTGTCAGCACAATACAAGGTTGTCGATTCCAGTACTTGGCTTCAGCCAATCTCATCACAGCTGCATCTTTTTCAGAAAGAAGGATGAACTCAGCATCACTCTCCAGAATCTCAACCTGGTCAAGAAAAGGAGTGATTGCCCATCCGCCAGTGCCCATCCGGGTCAGATCTATTGTGTCACCGCTATCGCGAATAACAACCCTGCCCATCGCAGAACCTCTTGCTGATGCAACCACATGTATGCTGTCACGCGTCGTGTGCAGCATTGAAGCAACATCCTCAATTATTTTGTCACTTCGCTTCTGTTCCCTGAATAGATTCACATCGGAGTAGAATACTTCTCGTTTCGTTGCATGCAAACTTGATTTCAAAAGCTGGAAAACAATTTCCATAACTCTGGCTGTTCTCGTGGCATCAACAACAGAAGCAAGCGAGTGATAGGGGCGAGCTACAGTTTTCATCCCAAGGAGAAGTAGGTCGCGGATTTCGTCCCAAACGATATTGTCACCTGAACGGCTAGGAATCTCAAAAGCAGGTCGACCAGTTGTCATAGCCTCATTAAGGACATCCATGGCAACCTCCACAAGCGAGTTCTGTGTTTCAGATGAGGTTAAGCCAATAACCTCCACAGTTTCCTTTAATGGCGCTATCTCTTCCTCTGGAAGCTCTCCTGATTCAATAGCAGCTTTTCGTTTCTCTGCTGCCTTCCATTTCCTTTTCATCTCCTTTTCTAGAGCTTTCACTTTTTCAGGAACAGGAAGCCCAGACTTCTTCTTCTTGGCCTTTGTCTTCTTTGGAACATCAACTTCTCGTTTCTTGACTGGCTTCTTTGGCGCTTTTGGCTCCACAACCTTCTCAGGTACCTTCTTGGTTGGCTCTTCCTTCTTGGGCTTTGGTACTTCCTTTGAAGCAACTTTCTCCTCAGGTTCAACCTTGGATTTTTCAACTGGCTCCTTTGGTTCAGCTTTTGATTCAGCTTTCGGAACTATATCCCCTGAGATGGCTTTCATCTCTGCTTCGCGAACGAGCTCGATTGATGCGTCAACAAGCGTAGTTGCCTTCGTTAGGCTAAGTCCATCAACGACCTTCGCAACCGAACTTGGCCTGGATCGTGATAGTCTTGCTACAGTGTTGTAGCCAGACCTTTCTAGCTCCTTAGCAAGTTTCGCACCAACTCCAGGTAAATCGGTCAACTTGATTCTAATATCTAGACTATCTTCAACATCTTCAGATTCAGTTGGTGGAGGGATGTCAGAGGGGGGAGGTGTAGGTTCACCCTGCATTATTTCCTTTGCTGCAATGATGAGCTTTTGTGAGCCTGCTAGGCTAAGTCCTTCTATCTTCTTCGCCATACTCTTTGAACGAGATCTAGATATCTTCTCTACAGTGTCGTACCCTGCGGCCTTGAGCTTCTCTTCCAGTTTCTGGCCCACTCCAGGCAGGGCTTTTAATGATGGTCCAGAATCCGGAGCAGCTTTTTCGAGAGAGGGTTCCTTGGGAACCTTCTTTTCTGCTTTAGTCTTCTTCTTTGATTTTGGCTTTGCAGCTTTCTTCGGGGATTTCTGCTTCTCTGCCTTGGCATTCGATTTCTTCGGAGTTGTCTTTGCTTGCTTTCCTGCGGTCTTCTTTTCAGTTTCGACCAAGCTTCCCAAAGTTTCTTGGACAGTATCCTTCTTCTGGGATTTCTTTTTTCGTGCCACTACTCGCCACTCTCCACAGACGCTTCCATAAACTCGTCATCTCCATCTCCAAGAGGGACATCAGCAATGAGATCGGTGCCTTTTGCGTCCGTTTCCGTTTCCTCTTGGTCATCCGCAGTTTCAAAGCCTGTGATGGAATCGCGTATTTTCCGAGCCACAACTTCTGCATTAAATGCAGGCTTCTTCTTTCCATCGTTTGCTATGGTAGAAAGGCTTTGGGCAAATTGGTCAGCATACATGGCCAGAATTCCTGCTCGTTTCGCCTTTCGCTTTGCAGTTTCGCGCCTAGTTATGAAACGTCTGAATCTCCTACCTGCATCCTCAAGTGCGAGCTTAATCTCGCGCAATAGAACTTCATCTTCTGCAAGAGCCTGTTTACTCTGCCCCTTGAACATAACGTGGACATAGGCGCCTGCGACATGTATAAACACCATAATAGGCCCTCGTGGTATGCCGTTATCGAAGGTCTGCACTTTGTAGTTTTTCCAATTTACCAAGGTTGAAGCTTTCCAAGTGGCACAGTCGCTGTTGTCTCTAAGCTTTGGAACGCGATTTACAAACCGCCAAAGAACCATAGGAGCTGATGTTGCCGGCTTGATATTCCCGCCATATGCGATGCACACCTCGACTGCGAAGGAGAGGCCCTTTCCAGATGTTGGCTTTCTTGTGACGGCTGTGGCAAAGTCTGGCTCATAGGCCATCTGAATGGTCTGCTCGAAAACTTCTTCGCCAACGGGAACCACGGTATCTATTGGAGGGGCTATGTAGTCCTCACTTGAGAATGACTTGTACAGAAGCTCTATCTCCATCTTTGAGAGCGAGTCCGTTGGGGTCCTGGCACTCAGAGTATCTTGATGGCGTTTCCGCAGCTCCTTATTGGCATTACCAATAATGGTCTTTGCCTTATTTCCGCTCATTCTGCAAAATGCTCTAGTCAGAAATCCTCGTAAATCAACCTCGGTCGACTCACGCAATAAATCCTGGAATTCACCAATACGAATGCTTGCGGGATGAGGTTGTGCGTACTTTGGTTCCTCTGGGAAGTCCTTCACTCTTCTGGGGTATATATGAACGTCGCCGTAGGGATCGATGAATACAAGGGTGACATGAGAGTTGAGAAGCGATGCCATCTCACAATATGTATCTGCATATCCTCTCCGATATTGGATATTCAGATAGTTGAGTTTGATATAAGTCCCAGTTTCAAATGGAAGGTCCATATTGATTGGTCCGCTTACGTACTCTTTTGTATTCGCAGTTGTTGTATAGAAATCGGTGACGGTAGCCTCACCAGTATTGAAACGCTTTGAGATTGTGAATATGGGTTTTCCAGTAGTATTTTGGGCGTCACTGAATGCTGAAGGAGCGCCAAACCCTTGACTTCCTCGTGTCTGTCTAAGTTTCTCTGATTTACTTGAAGCAAGATAGATTCCATATTTTTCGAGGTCGGATGGTACCATTCCAACTCCATTGTCAAAGCAAGTGAACTCGTAAACCTTGAATCCCTCCTCATCATCCAGGGGCACAAGATCTGGCATGTGAACCTCAGTGAGCTGAATGACACAGAGAGGTTCTCGTCTGTTGATCATGCCTCTAAATGGAATCAGGAACTTTCTGAAGGTCGTGAGTCGGTCCTGTAATGTTTCTCTCCGTCGTGGAGGAATTTCAACCTCCTTACCTTCCTTAACATCTTTCTCGAGCTGCTTACTCAAGGCAATTGAATCGTGAAGCGTTCCTTCAAGTTTTGATCGGATTTCCTCTACGTATTTAGGATCCAGTTGGTCATCTAATCGGGGTAGGCTTTTTGCCTTCCACCACCAGCTCTCAACAGCGTCGATTGCGTTATCTAGGAACTCAATCGCAAATTGCGTGTGCTTATTGAGACCGGTTTCAAAGCCTACTAACTGAGTTCTCTTTCGCATGAATTTTGCAATAGTGCCTTGGCGAATATCCCCTGCTACTGGTGGAGTCTTATCCGGGGATTTCTCTTTGCGAGGGGTCGATTGTTTCTTCGCCTTTTTGGGCTTTTTGTCGTTCGAACTCATATGCTACTCACTCCAATCAACACTTTGCTCAAGCATGCTGGATTAACATGTTCCCTTACCGTTTATAACTCTAGATAAGGCATAAAACGGTGTTTCTTGACTCTCAGGAGTTCCTCTATATCGCATTTATTGTTTTCCCGTCAAAATACCCTTCTGGTAGTGATATTGCCTGTGAATAAGTCAGATTTTAGGTACATTTTTCGCCTGCCATGCAGATGAGGTTTCTGAGCTATGAGAGGTTGACGAACACAAGAATTGAGCTATTCAGTATTCCGGGTATCCCTGAGATTGAGAAAGGAGTGGACCTAGCATCAGTCATCATTAATTGTCTCAATGATTCCGGCATATCTCTGCAGCAAAGAGATATTCTGGTCATAGCCCATTCTGTGGTTTCAAAGTCAGAAGGCAGAGTTGTGCACAGAAGCTCCGTAGAGGTCTCGAAAAGGGCTAATCAAATAGCAGAAAGCAATGACTTCGACCCGGTTCATGTTGAGCTCGCATTAAGAGAAAGCCGAGGCATTCTACGTGATCAGGGAGTGCTCATTACTGAAAACAAGAACGGCATCATCTGCAACTTCAGTGGAGTTGACAAATCCAATGCCCCTCCTGACAGCTTCATATTGTTGCCAGAAAACCCAGATGAGAGTGCCGCAACGATTCTCAGCAACCTTGCGGAGATAACTGGTCTTGAACTTGCAGTCATTATAACTGACACACAGGGGCGACCATGGAGAGAAGGCTCAGTCAACATTGCACTAGGATGCGCCGGGATTAACGCATTCAAGCATAATAGGGGAAGACTGGATCTCTACGGGAGACCGCTTCAAAGGTCAACAGTATGCCAGATAGACGAGATATCCGCAGCTGCAGAACCATTGATGGGACAGGCTGATGAGGGCACTCCGATTGTCATAGTCAGGGGATATCCATACAGCGCAGGTCATGAAAAAGCTCAGGATGTTCCGCGGGCAAAGGAAGAAGACCTCTTCCGATGAGAAAGGGAAGGTCTGGCACTCTTTCAGCCAGAACCCTATGCCATTCCCATAGAATCATACTTTCTGGCCACAGCTACCGCAGAACTTAGCTCCGGCAGGGTATTGCTGGCCGCAGTTCGTGCAGAAGCCCCCTGCCCCACCGGTGGAAATAGTGATGCTTTCAGTGTGCGCTTCATCTTGACCACCACCGCCTCCAGCAAGTGGTGCACCGCACTTGGAACATGCATTTGCATGTGATGCATTTCCAGCTCCACAATAGGGGCACTTGCCTGCATCCTGAGCAGAACGAATGTTGGCCATTATTGAAGGAATGACTCTCTTCTGTCTGAAATTAAATTTCATATTGCCACCTGATGTTAAATCAATAATGAGATCATTTCCACTCTGAGCTGCCTGGCTTATGGCAATAAGTGGAATTGCAAGACTCTCTGTATTGCCATCCTGGTCCTTGTTGTAGAATGAGTCTGAAGTCCATGAAGAAATCGCTACTCCAACGGCTGCATATCCGAGCCCTCGTCCAAGGCTTCGGACAGCTCGTCCTCCGATTCCTCCCATCTCTCGGCCGACGCCCTCAAGTAGAGCAGCACCAGCTACGGCTCCAGCTAGTGCACCGAATTTCTTCGCAGCACCCCATCTTGACGGTTTCTTTATCCAGACAAGCCTGATATCTGTGAGCTCTATCGAGCCATCCTCTCCATCAAACTTGACATCCTTCTCTCGGACCATCTTCTTCTCATGGCCCATTGTACTTAGACCCCGGTCAGTGTAGGTGACCGTAAGGAACTGTGGGCGTTCTGACATGTTCAATCCTCTGGCGTGTTCTTGTCTTTCTGGCTGTAAGCCTTCATGCAACATCTGCATTTGGCGGTATTAATCTTATCCAGACGGCATTTGCTCTGCTTCATCAGGTGGATTTGAGCCAGCTTCTTCAATTGCTGATTGTTCCAGCGGGATAGTCAAGCAGAGTCTGAACGACCATCTGAATAACAACCAACACACCCACTAATGCTAGCCCATCGAGGAACATACCGGGACCGCCACCTAGGTTGTCAGCGACAAAAATCATGTAGAATGTACTCGACATCATAATTGTGAACACGATTGAAGGACCGATGACAAGGTTGACCCATGCAAGCCTGGCTAGCTTCTTATTGGGATCCTTAAACCCGCATAACCTCGCTACCCGACTCATGAAATTGAATCAAAGATCAGTTTTGTTAAAAGTCTATCTTGCGAAAGTAGTGAGGAAATAGAGGAGTTGGCTCCCTCAACCTACTCTTCAGTGGCCTCGCGTATAATCTGCTCTTCTATATCCTCCATTGCAACCTCAGCCTGAGCCTGACCATTGCTCCAAGCCTCTTCCTGAAGAACAGGCTT
>JBHLQK010000029.1:0-19446 GCA_048884925.1 Candidatus Thorarchaeota archaeon | reverse complement strand
TTGGACCATAGTAGTCGTTATATAGCCACCAAGCGTCAGCAGTCGCATCTAGGTAGTTGTCGTATGAGTCTGTATTCGTGAAGTAGTACTCGTTTCCTGATAGACCTGTTATGTAGTTGACAGCAGCACCTGCGTTGACAAGTCCATGACCTTGTACAAATTGATCAAGACCTTGGTCAGTCGCAGACGACATCAGAATCTCCTTGATCAGGAATGGGTCATAGTCTGTATAGCCATTGCTGTCTAGTGCGTCCAAGATGATGGCTGCAACACCAGCTGCAATTGGACATGCAAGACTTGTGCCTTGCCACCAATCGTAGGTCTGAGCAGGTAGATCTACAGTCCAATCAGTTTCCACATAGAACGGATTCTCAGTGTAATCCAAGAACCAGTAGTCTTGAGCCGGTCTTGAATTAGCACCCCTGTAGCCTGGCGCAACCACATCAGGCTGAGCCAAGCCGATATAGGATGGCCCGTTGGATGAGAATGCCAAGTTTTGGCCGGTGCCCTGACCCCCTGCGTAAATGTTATTGTAGTAGGCACTTGTAACTGAACCACCAACACTCACAACAGCTCCTGCGGTAGCTGGTGGGCCAGAGGTCATATAGTCGGGACCACTGTTTCCTGATGAAGTCAGCATCAGGAGCCCCTCATACTCTGCGTCAATTAGACCTGGTATCGAGATTATATCGAAGCATAGCGAAACGTAGTAGAGGTCAAGGAATGAACCCGCTGCGTAGCCCCAAGACATTGACAAGAAGTCAGCCTTGTGCTGTCCTGTATATTCCCAGTGGTACGGTGCCGATGTTGAATTAAGGTGGAATCCGGCTAGCCAGAAAGCACCACCGAAACGGGCGCCGAATATACCATACCACTTGACATTCGCAGCCGAGGCACCAGGTGCCACACCAGGTAAGAAGTACTCAGTGTCATTGAGCGGGTCGGTTTCACGGTAGACAGTATGACCATAGTTGCCCTCTGAGACCGCTGCATGACCAGTCCAAGTTCCGTGGTTATTACCAAAGTCGCCGTCGTACTCTGGGTAAAGCAGCGCAACGCCCAGTCCGTCAGACCTGAAGCCGCACCACAGGTCTTCCACAGTGGCATTCATACCTGTACCTGCAAAGTACGTTTCATTGAAGTAATAGGTGTAGAAGTCCAAGTCGTCATAGACCCAACCCAGTGAACCTAGACCCATGTAGCCTTCGTAGTCTGTCGGATTAGGTTTGTAGTACACAGCTGCACCCTTGCCAACGCCCTCAAAGCCGTAGTACCAGCCATCATTATAGTCGTTGGCAAAGCTCCAGTCCATCATGTCGGTGATGTAATTGATGTAAGGGAGCTGATATGGATTCGCGACTGTCTCGTACCAGTAGACATCATGGTACAACTGAGTGAATGCTTTAGCTCCGGCCCAGTCGATGACAAGCTCACTTCCGTCTAAGACCAGCATAGGAGCAAACAGACGCGCATATGAATAGTCTCGCACTTGGAATATCCAGCCAACACTTACATTGTCCCAGGCGAGACCTGACAGATCAGGCAGCTCCCAATCCTCCCACAGGAAGTTGTTGATGAATGTATCTAGGCCGCCTCCGTAGGCGCCGAACTGCTCAGAAATGAGATATCTAAGATAATGCGCGGCTGCACTGAATGGAGCTCGGGCCATAAGCGGATCCCAGCCAGTCACGTTCAGGTAATACTTGCCACTTGTAGCGTTATGGTAAGTCAGTGGATAGCCAGCAGCAGTCCATGCAGCTGCATCAACATTTGTGGCATTGGCATAGGATAGGAATTGCATGCTTATGCCAGACGGGTCGTAGGACATTGGTCTACCATCATCGTCGTATCCAACCGAGTTGACCAAATCAGGAATGCTGAAATCGATTGAGGAATCAGTGAAACCGACCACCGTTCCAGAGCCATTGTATCCTGATGTCCAGGCATCGGGGGCTCCGACTACATCTGTTATTTGGAACATAGTCGGTTCCGATTCAACAGGCTTGAAATCAGGAGCATCGATAGTCTTGTCCGCCGTGATATATCTCATTCCATCGATCTGAGTCAGCATCTCCACTGCGCGTGGAGTGGCAACAGTTGCCATGGCTACTTGAAGCAGGTTCAGATCAATAGTCCATTTGATCTTCGCAAGTGCCCCAATGGCACTTATATCTACATTGGGAGTCATGAACATAAGGACTTGAACTCCACCGTCTGGGGTGGCGATCGCATCCTCAGGTAGTCCATCTCCCGCAATATATGAGCCCAGCATGGGGTCATATTTCTCCAAACCAATAGTCCTATCGTTTAATTTCCGGACAATGCTGTCAATTGCATCCGCCCGTTGTTGGTCTACTGGTGAGGAGGCTTGAGCTGGCGCAACTCCTGGTTGGTTAATAATGACTGCTGGTGCAAAGAATAAGGAAGCACTCAAAACCACCATCAGAAGTATTACCATAACCCTTCGTTTGGTATACATTTCTTTTTTTTCTCCTCTCACTTTGTGGCAGAGAAACTTAGAGCAGAAGCACAGATCTTTGTAGGTGAGGGTCTGTCCTCTGCCAAAAATACCTCCAACGCTCATCTAGTAATATTCCGCGGATAGCGAGCGTCTCTCCTCAAAATTGCGTTCTCTACCTATTGTGTGATTGAAATAACTCGGATTTAAACCGCAATTTAAGCATTGCTACACAAATATAGAACAGTCAATGGAGAATATTGCTTCAGCGATTCTCGAGCTATTCATGAAAGTTCTTGTTCTTTCAAATGCTTCGAGTTGGCTTTCAACATGTGATATGGGTTCTGCGAAATCTGACAAGTAATGTCTGAAACCTCTACTGCCGCTTCTAGACATCCGTGGCCATAGCTTATGTCCAGACGACTATCCAACAGTCACATTGCGCCTGCCGTTCAATACAATGCACACGCACACAAATACAAGAATTGTAGCTATTGATCCCAAAGACACGTAGAGACTGTCCATTATTTCATCGGGGAAGTTGTCCACTTTATGAATGGCAACCATCAGAGTTGATTCCAGATAATCCGAAATATTTGAGACTGATGTGAATCTACAAACGATTTCAAAAGCGTATTCAGTTTCGGATAGATTGCAGGTGTCAACCACAATTTGCCAATTCAGAGAATCTTCCCCTGATACATTGCCATGGACAGTTGATGGTTTGGATGAAAAAACTGAGTCTTGACGATAGATGCAAGCATAAACAGACGTTAGGGAGTAAGGTTTTTGATTTTGGACAATAATGCTGGTGTTGAAGCCAACATAGAATGTAACTACTCCTGAGATGCATCCGTCTGGTGGTACTTGAGTGCCATTCTCATAGTACATCTTGCTTGAATGTTGAAATGAAGAATCCTCCCAGAAAGCCCATTCTCCCACCTCCCCCGATAGGCCCATTCTTACTGCACTGACAAGGAATGCCTGCAAGAACTCTTCAACATCAATGACATCACTTGCCATTATGCCCGTATGGAACACGCTTCCGCTCCCATACTTGTGCTGGTAGGCTGCAACAGGATCTTCGGGAGCCTCATTGGGGTCTATGAAATTCCAGTAGCCAATAATTTGGGTTTCTGTGAGATTCTCCAGCCTGTTCTCTTCATGAGCCCGGTAGATGGTAGTGACGTTCTGTTCGTAGTTGTTTCTAATATAGGTGCTGATAGGATGGGATGTATTGGCTAGGAAGAAATCATAATGTATGCCGGACCACCATTTCCAATAGTTGCCGCCAACCCAGTTCCTGTTCTCTTCAGGCCACCTATGATAGGCTGATTTCCAGGCGTGTGTTCCGTTGAACTCCCATCCATGACCTTTGACCAGACTTAGGTAACCCACTTCGCCAGGTGAGGTGGGTGGATGGTATTTCACTTCGGCCAAGAAGTTGCATGCATCCATTATGATTAGCGTTCCCCCGGTTTCAACGAATCTCTTATAGTAATAGTATTCCTCAAGAGTGACATACTCGGTGAATCCAAGTATCACTACATCGTAGACTCGCCTATCTTCATCGAATAATGCTCCCGTTGTAACGTCAATCTCGTCTATGAGCGCAACGTTTTGTCCTATGGACAGACCTGCAAGACTTGCTTTCAAACTATTTAGGAAATTGGCAAATCGTTTGCTCCATCCCCATCCATCCTTGACCGTCACGTTGAACAAATCAAGGTCAGTGGTGATGAAAGGCTCCGTACTCGAGGCATACAATCCATAGAAAACATAGAATGCACTTGAATAAGCGGTGTCTGTGAAGATTGGTTTAACAACTGCAATCCGGGGATTGTCGTTTCCAGCAATCAAAAGGCCATCTAAGTTGGAATCGTCTATTGCCGAACTGGTGGAAAATCCCTGCAGAGGTGTTTCCGGAGTTCCAATTGCAGTGCTCGCCACGATGACGAGTAGTATAGCAAGGATTCCACCTGAGGCTCTGATCATATTGTTGGTTCCCAACGTTCCATCTCCGATTCTAGTGAACGCCACGTCTTACCTAGTAAACCTGAATATCAAAGCCATTCTTTAGCCTTTTCCCAAGACTGGGCGCCATAAAAGATACAGAGTGTTCTAGGATTTCGTGCTCTTCGACAAGTTCTTTTACCCTTTGACAAGAGAAAGTCATGCGGCCATGTACTATACCAGTAATCTTGATAGCAGGTTAGTTTATCTATAATTCCTATAAATCAGATGTAAAGCACGTCAAAAAGGACTAGCTCCCGGAGTGAATAATGGATGATACACAACGTTCTGTTGATTGATAAGGTCGACGGTGGTGTTGTGACTCGAACCAGATTCTGGAAGATTGACTTCACGGACTCTGATATCCAAGAATTCCTAACAGGCTGGAGAGATCTACATTCAACGGAAGGTCTCTCAGCAGACACTCCGGTTTATGTAGGCGCCCATAAAGTGTTTCATTCAGTAGTCGACGATGAGCTCATCCTGATGTTTGTCACAGACGGACGGGATGAGGAGCGTACAATCAAACACAAGGCCAGAGAAGGAGCAGGCCGCATTTCTACAGCACTTCGGGGCAACAGTATAGGCTACATCCGTGACAACCTTGAGGACATTCTTGGTGAGCTTATCTTCACGAGGTTCAAGATCAGCTTCGTTGGAAGTGGTGGTGTGGGAAAGTCTACTCTCTTGAGACTGCTCTTTGGCAGAGAACCTGCACCAGGTGGGTATGTACCAACCATCAACGTTGCTGTAGACTCGTCCGAGACAATTCAATTCGGGACTTTTCTAGTGACCATTTGGGATTTTGCAGGACAGGCTGTCTTTCAAGATCTGTGGCAGTTCTACTTTGCAGGAACGGATGTCATCTTCTTGGTGACAGACTCAAGTTTCAGAAATGTCATGCAGACCAAGACCCTTCTCAGAACCATCAAGAAAGAGGCACCTGCAGTTCCATTGTTCATTATAGCAAACAAGCAGGACCTGCCTGAATCCATGAAGAGTGAGAAGATTCAGCGTCTTCTGGGAGCTCCCTCGTACAGCATGGTGGCAACTGACAAGACCCGCAGGGAAGATTTCATCCGCCTAATGCTTGAGGTTGCTGCAAAGACGGTGGGTGTCCAGCTGCCAGATAGACCCATAAGCGAGATGATTACTGTTCGCAAGGGAACTGAAGAGATTGAACCCGCTCCTGCCGCACGGCGTGCTGCAGACGATGGAGCGTATGTAAAGGAACCATATCAAGAATCAACTGAACATAGCGGCGAAACAACAACGGATTATGCTGCCTCTCAGACGGAATCCCGTGTGAAGTCGAGATCTGGGGATGCTGATGCAATAGATACTCCACAAGTCGTAGATAGACGCATATTTGATCAAGCTCGAATCCTGCATTTGCTGCTTATTGTACAGAAGGAAGGACTCTCAGAGGTCTCCTACCACCTAAACTACTCTGGCGAGGAGATTGACACAAACTCCGTTGCTTCCCTAATTTCTGCTCTCGACTCATTTGGAGGTATAGACGGAGACTCTAGCGGCATTGCTGACAAGACCGACGCATTAGAGACCATAGAACATGAAGGCAATCTGGTAATGGTGGAGAAGTCAGATCACTTCGTTATGGCACTCATTGTGACAAATGACGCTGCTGAAGAAGAGCACAGGCGAACAATGGGAGGACTTCTGAGAGAGATTGAAGATATGTTCAGAGATGTCTGGCCTACATGGGATGGGTCTCCAGCAGAATTTGAGCCTTCTATGTTCATGGTGCTTACTCAATTGCCCCTGCGTCCAGTGAGTTTCGATTATGTTGCACGTGCGCGAGAAGCTGGGAAACCGCTACCTTTTGACAATCGGCAAGTTGGCAAAGCTGTAGTGGAAGTGAAAGCTGCGATTGATGGCAGCAACACGGTTGGCGGACTTGTTAGAAGCCTTGATCTCCCTCGAGAAACAGTCATCGGTTGTCTTCAACTCATGGAACGCTACGGCTGGATTGATTTCCAGGTTGAGATTCAACCGGATAGTCATCTCCGCAAGAGTGGCGAGGTTGATGAGGAAACACAGAAGGCCTACGGCGCTGTCGTGGTGAAGTTTGTTGACCTCTGTGACGGACAAACAGCTCTGCAAGATGTAGTGAAGAAGCTGAATGTCAGCTTGCCTGCCATGAAGTTTGTGGCAACTAAACTTGTTCTTGATGGCGTACTTGAGGTAGTAGCCTAACCTGATCTTCTTTAGGTTTTCAGTACGATGCGTTCCTGAAATCCAGGCATGATAATTCCCTTTGGAGCATCGGGATAGGGAGTATGAATCATCACCTTCTTACCTTTGCAGGATTTGATGTACTTCTCAAGATTCGATGCAGAGGAATGCGCACTCAGCCTTGCATATTCCACTTGGCAATCATGGGGCTCATATCCGTGCAGCAGGTTCCATCCGGGTGTTCTTGGTGCGAGGTACCCACATAGAATCACGGCAGCTTCTGGATCCTTCCGATGTTCCTTGAAATGTTGACGAGCCAAGCCTCCACCCATCATTCCCCCGCCTGCCACAAGAACATCTTCTTTATCCAGAGTAACTTTGTTTTTCTTCATACCCTGCCAGCTACCAGATATCCCAACTAGTTTGGTGATATGCTCAGCCAATCCAGCCACCATGACATTTCTCTGCTTGGTTATTCCAAGATTATCCAATGTAACTAGGATCTCCTGAGACCTGCCGACCGCAAAGCTTGGTATAATAACTGGGCCACTGGTTTGGATAACATCCGAGATTGTTTCTGAAACCTTCTGACGGTCAAAGTCTACCCTTCCCCAATATGTGCCATCAAAAATAATCATGTCTGGGTCAGTTGGAAGATTCGCACCTGGAAACAGGACAGACTTGTCCATGTTGAAATCACCGGTGTATAATATCTTTACACCCTCAATATCGACAAGGTAAGAAACACTGCCCGGAATGTGGGATGCGTCAATAGGTGTTACAAGTATTCCTGGTCCAACTTCACTGCTTTTCCCAAGCTCAAGCTTGACATGATTCTTGGACACCTTGTCCACATTATCCTGATTGAATCGAGAGATGAGGTCCCACCTATCCTTCTTTCTGGGAGGATGCGGCGTACCTACTTTAATTGCATCTTGAAGTAGAGCCTTAGTGATTGCCCCAGTGAATCCAACCGAACACCACTTTCCAGTGTATTTTTCATACAGAACTGGCAATCCGCCAATATGGTCGAGGTGCGAATGGCTCACTAGAACAGAGTCTATCATTTCTAATTCTGGTACCCACTCTGGGATCCTATGATTCGCAACTGACAGGCCAAAATCCATCAAGATGCCGCCAGTGTCGGTCTTGATTAGAATCCCGCTTTGCCCGATTCTTGGCCCTCCAAGAAATATGACTTCAATACGCTTTGTCTTCGTTGAATAGGCTACAGCAGGCAGCAAGTCCATCCTGAGTTTCTTGGGTATTAATTCAAAGACGATAGGATCAACAGCAGGAGGATTAGGCGGAGATTGAAGATCCTGGAGCCGTACAGGCAAAACCGACTCAGAATTGCTCTGAAATCCAGTCTTCTTGAATACCTCATTGACTTGCTTGAATGCATCCTTTGGGCTCATGTCTTCTCGAATCTTATTCTGTGCCTCATCATTTGCACTTTTACGATAGATTGACAACAGCTCAGAGGAGAGCGCATCAGGGAGCCAGTCTTTGGTTGCATTTCGAGTTTCGTGATAAGACCGGTTTCCAAGTGCTTCTTCCAAGTATTCCGAATGTCTTCTAATCGTGTCTATTAGCTTGATTTCAGGTTGCTCGATGTATTTCTCTGCATCCACTTCAAACTCCTGACAAGTTGCGGCCAACACCATCGGATTGAATATGGGTGCTCCTAGATATTTGAGCCAGATGAGCACTCTACTAAAGATTCCCTCAGGATCGATATGATGAAGGAGCGATTCAAAGACTAGGGCCTTCTTTAGCCACTCCTCAACCACGTTATATTTCCTTATTGCCCTCGTCGCATAACGATAGAGATACCTGAAATCCTCATCATCATACTTTGCAAACACAAGTCCGTAGAAGCCTAGAGTCAGGCATGCAATCATACTAGATTCACTAACTTCAGAAGCCTCGTCTCTGTAGATTCGCTGTAGAAGAGCATCAACTGCTTTTGCCTGAGTAAGGGACCCAGCTTCACCCCCCTCCGATAGAATCAATGCATAAGCCGGGAGTTCACTATTCTCTCCGAAGAACCCTGCTTCCAGAGAAACATCTTCTCCCCTTAGGGCGCTCTCAGCATCACTGAGTATTTTAGCAAGGACCTTCGAAACAACTGTGTTCTTTGTCGTTGGCATCTTTGACTTCTCTAAGTCCATTTCATTCACTCCTGCTATTAGCCACTCGATAAAGGCCCTGCCGACTATCCCTCAAAGAAACTCGTTTCGAAACTAGTCCATCTGAGATTAGAATGGAAAGGGCGTATCTCACAGTTCTAGCGGGGAGGAGTGTTTCCTCAACTAGTTCTCTCTGTGTCAATTGCCCCTGATATTCAAGCACTTTGAGTACAAGTTTAGCACTTGGAGGAAGTTCTTGTGCCAAGTCTCCAAAGGCTTCAGTCATCTGATGAAGCTTCCCTCTCAGAGCAGCTACACGCTCCTCCGATAGCTTTACAAAGACTGCATCTATCTCCGCGCGCTCGATGACTACTGGTCCGCCATCGACTTTTCGGCGAAGCTGACCATCAAATACAGCTTCTATTGCGACAGAACTTGTCAAATCTCGAATCTCTATGACTGTGTTGTCATCCACAACTAGCGATCTTCTTGCTGGATTTACACTGTTTACAGGGATTATGGTCATAACATGTGCAGGAGGGAGGACGACCGGTCCACCCACACTCATGGAGTAGGCGGTACTTCCAGTTGGAGTTGCTATGATCAGACCATCGCTACCATCTTTCCAGAACCGTTCACTGTCAAGATAGAGCGAATAGCGAATCAGTGTTGCGCTACGCCTTGCAAAGATTCCTACATCATTCAGAAGTGGAGGACTTGACTTACCTGCAATTGTCACTCTAAGTCTGTTCCGCCGGTCTTCAGTCCAACGCGCTTCTAGGAGATCTGGGACCACATCTTCGAAAGTAGATGCGGTCACATCAAAGAGGAAGTCAGGCTGCCCTTTTGATGATACAGGCAAGAACGGTACGACTGAATTTCCAAGCTGGAGCAAGGAGTTTAGGAGTGATTTGTCAGAACCAATGATAATGATCAGGTCGGAATCGAGTTTCTTTATCGGGATTCCTTTTTTCTTCAGAGCCTGACCCGTCTTTTCCTCAATTTGAAGATCAACGTCACTAGATTGCAGTATTCGCATGATTTCACGAGTGTCCTCTACCATGCTTGCTTCTAGTCCCGAAACGACGCCGATTTTCGTTATGGTGTCCTCCCATTTGCCAGAGAGTCTGTTTTCTGTGGTCGGGTTCGACCTCTTAAATCAAGCTGGCAAAAGCGCTTGAGCACGGCAAATGTTGCCAAACGATTACATGCACGACAATGTTTGCCGTTTGTGATTTGGTTAATAACCTAAATGCAAGGTGCTAACATGGTGCAAATCGTTGACCAGCAAGATGAGTGAGATGCAGCAAAAAGTACTCTCGCTGAAGAAGGAGCGAAATGCATTGCTGCTTGCTCATAATTACCAACCAATGGAGATTCAAGAAGTTGCAGATTTCGTCGGCGACTCTTTGCAGCTTGCCAGAAAGTCTGCAGAAGTCAGTGGTTATGACATGATCGTTTTCGCTGGTGTCAAGTTCATGGCAGAGATGGCTGCAGTCCTCAATGAAAAGACACCTGTCTACATTCCTGCAACAGATGCTATATGCCCTCTGGCGGCTTGGGTGAGTGCTGATAAGGTAAGAGCACTAAAAGAAAAGTATCCAGATGCTCCAGTGGTTGTTTACGTCAACACGACTGCAGAAACAAAGTCAGTTTCAGATGTCATTTGTACATCAGGGAATGCAGTGCAGGTTGTATCTGCTCTTGGAGTGGCTAGAGTGTTATTTGGTCCTGACAAAAACCTTGCTGATTATGTGCGTCGACAGACTGGCGTAGAGATTATAGATCTTGAACCTAGAGGTCATTGCTATGTTCATCAGCAGTTTGATGTAGCTCAGATTGCCCTTCTTCGTGAGGAATATCCAGATGCTATAATCATTGTTCACCCTGAATGTCCAGAGGAGGTCCAGGAAGCTGCAGATATAGTGGGCTCTACTGGAGCAATGGTCAAGATTGTAGCAGAGTCACCAGATCAGGTCTTCGTCATTGCCACAGAGCTGGGCTTGATAGAGCAGCTGCAGGCCAAGCATCCGGAAAAGACAATCCTTCCTGCTTACGATAGAGCTGTTTGCCGTCAAATGAAGAAGAACAGCCTGGAAAAGGTGTTGCATGTTTTAGAGGAGCGACCAGAGGAAAATCTTGTAACAGTTCCCAAGGAGATGGTGGAGCACATTCAGGAGATATTAGGACAAATGAGTCGCGCACCGGATGCTCAGTTTATTGAGGCTTCTGCATCTGATTGAAACACTAGGCCAATATTGGCTCCAAAATGGCATCCAATTCAACTAGGTTCCCAATTACGTATCCCGAATGCCCAGCCTCTTCAAAATCTATTCTTGTGAACATTCCCTCCAGTGCAACAAACTGAGTCTGATTTCTTGATCGCTCAAAATCCTTTAGCGAATCACCAATGAACACCACATCTTGAAGAGGAATTTCATAGCGATCATGGATATGGTTGAAATGATGAGCGCCCTTCTCAAAGCCTGGTCTATAGCCCAGAATCTCAGTGAAGTATCCAAGCATGCCTAATCGGTCAAAGTACTCAGTGATTGTGGATTGAAAAGTGGAAGATGAAACGAACATCATAAACCCCTTGCGCTTCAATTTTCTCAGAATATTTTCTGATTCTGGGAATAGCTCCTGTTCAAAGATGCGTTCTATCTTCATCTTCTCAAATACATCAATGGCTTCGTCATTGCTTTCGTGGTTAGGGAAGTTTAGTTTGATTTGATGCTCATATGGAAGTCCTGTTGTAGACTTGTAGCGTTCTGCTGCTTCCTTTTCTGAGATGCCATAGAATCTCATCATGACTTCTACGCCAATTTGTGCTAGGAAGGGCATGGTATTGGCTAGGGTTCCATCGAAGTCAAAGATTACCGCCCTGCATCGAAGTTTGTCAGTCATTGCTCTCATCGACCTATGACTCGTTTTAGATGATTTCGGTTTATCCTGATTTCTTCTGATTGCCGTAATCCGAAATACATCGGTTGATCGTCTGGTAGGCATCACCTAGCTCTTTGAATTTCTTGATTTCTGTATGCCCCCCTTCCTGAATCTTGTACGTGGCGTAGAATTGAGTGAGCTCCTCCATCTGGCTTTTTGGCAGGTCCAGTATTGTCTTAATGTCACGGTAATACGGGTCCTTCATCGGGACTGCGATTATCTTATCATCTATCCTGCCCATATCGTCCATCTCCATGATTCCGATCGGTCTGGCATGGACAAGACATGCTGTAAAAGTGGGTTGGTTGATTAGCAGAACTACATCCAGAGGGTCGTCGTCATGGTCAAGTGTTTGTGGAATGAATCCGTAGTCAAACGGACTGAAGGTATAGAGCACTCTGTCTAGTCTGAATATGTTGAACTTGGAGTCGTATTCATACTTATTCTTACTCGCTTTCGTAAGTTCAATTACCACATAAATCTCGCTCGGAGGATTTGGCCCTGGAGGTATATCATGGAGATAGTTCGTCATCCTTTTCAACCAAGAATCGAAGGTGCTATGTCCTTATTGAGCGTTGCCCATCACCGACAAGGCTTTCTGCGAAGATTGTTTTGAAAATGCCAATTGAATGAGGTGACCTTATTGACAAAGGAAGAAGCTGCAGAACCTATAGATGTAGGCTCACTATTTAGAGGAACTGCGACAGTAACCTTTGTAGCTGAGATAGTTTCAGTAATCATGCTACTCGGCTCTACTGTTGCATTCATATTGCGTGACCAGCCTTGGCTCCAGAATCTACAGTCCGATGTCATAATCTTCCTGCTCCTTTTGGCTGGAATGATTACTCTCTTCTTCTTTCTTGCCGCAATTGGATTCTTCGTCAGATTCAATCGGCGTGTGACAAGAGCAGTGATTAGCGATGATATAGGGTCCGTTGATTTGAGCAAACCCAGAGTGCGAACAGTGGTTTTCATTTATGGATTGGGTGTAGGTCTCATCTTGATTATGGGCATCTATGGCTACTTTCTTCTCTATAGGTACTACTTCGCTGAATTAGCTGCAAGCTCGCTTAGCTTCTTCGGCATGACTCTCTCACTTGGGATATTCATCGTTGCCTTATTGGTTCAGATTGTGATTGCTGCGCTAGGAAGAACTGCGGCATCCATGATACGAGCAGTTCTCAATGAGTAGCCGGCTTTATAGTGCCAACGTGAAGGTTATATTTGAGGTAAATTCCCCCGATGGTGCTGGTGATTCGTCTATGAAGCCAAAGCTCTGGCAATTCGCATACTTGATCGGATTCATCATTGTGGGCTCTATTCTTGGCCTAGAGAATATGGGGGCACATCTACCCCACAATATAGTTGCATGGGTCGAGCTTATTGGTGGTGTTTTGCTCATAGGCGGGGCGTGTGAGGCGTTTGTCATCTCTGTAGAGGGAATAGCTCACAACTTCAAACTCACCGATTACGTTTCGGGCATCTATGCAAGTCTAGCAAGCACGATTCCTGAGCTCTCAGTGATTATATTTCTGCTTCTAGGTCAGCAGTTTGAGATGGCTTGGGTCTTAGCTCTAGCGACTATTTTCATGAACTCATTAGTATTCGCTCTATACACTCTGATACTACCTAAAGATGAGCAGGGTAACTTCAGACTCCCAGATGCAATAATGTGGGTAGGCTCAGACCTTCTCACTATGGGGGCAGTCATCAGCCTTGCAGTTGGTTTGTCTATGCTGCTGGTGGGAGTGTTTCCGGTAGGTGAAGCGGGGTTCAGTTTCACACATCTCCAAGCTGGTGAGCTCATGGTGTTTGGACTATGCTTGCTAACAGTATTCATTGCTTATCTTTTCACAATAACCAAATACTACGGTCATACAGAGGAGCCCATTGACCATGATGGAGCAAATGGGGGAGTCACCTATCCCAAGCTTACCAAGCAAGTTCTAGCAATCTATCTTGTAGTAGCCGGATTCGGGGCGTTGCTTGGAGGTGAGGCTCTTTCTAGCTTTGCCAACTTCGCCTCGGGGTCGGAGGGACTCAACCTCTCATTCATCGATACTGCACTACTGCTCGTCGTATTCGGTGGAACTCCTGAGTACATCATTGTAGCTAGCAGTCATAGAAAGGAGGAGATTGAGGTTGCTCTCTCCAATGCTTTTGGTGGCATAGTGCAGGTATTCTTTGTAATATTCGGATTCACTCTCCTTGCCTCAGGTATCATTGGATTTTCACTTGGAATACAAGATGTCATTCCCATCGATCTATTCTCAGTAGTACTACTGTTCTTCGCATTCCCATCTATGTTCGTCTTAAGGCAGATGATCACAGATGATGCGAAGGTGAATGCTCTGGAGTCCATCGCGATGATTGCTGTATTCGTTATGATGCTCTATATTCTGCTAATGTATGGAGCATAAATTCTCTAATTCATAGATGGGGGAAGCAATGCCCCTATTCCCAATCCATCCACCTAGTAATGTCTGTACTCTTCAAGGACCTGAACTTTCGTGACGCATTCTGTTAGAATATACTCCTCTGGTTTCTCCTTGCCATGATGGCGAATTGCCACTATGTCATCACCCACGAAATCAACGATACCTTCAGCAAGTATAGTCATACCATGACTGTAGAACCTTATACGTTCTCCAGACTTGGCTGCATCAATCAAGATGGTCCTGAGAGCAGAATCCCTCTCAAAGTCTGACATACTATTAGTATATGCAAGATTTCATGATAAGCTTGATTGAATTCTTCCTGAACTTTGCCATGTAGTAACTCTCTTATCTAAAAAGCACAATTTCTATGCAAGTTCCAAGGAGTTGAACTAATGAAATACATCATGTTTTGGGAGTATGATTCAGCTGACCACAATGTGGTCATGGACAAACTCAAGGAGTTTCGTGCAATAGTGAAAAAGAATCCTGATCAGCATGCTAAGTTTATTTCGAAGAATTACACTATGGTAGATGGACCTGAAGGCTTTCAGCTAGTTGAGACCGAGAATCCTGAGCATCTCGTCAAGATAACTCGTCATTACCTACCTGAAGTCAGTTTCAGATTCGCACCTATCGTGGAACTTGAAAAGGTTGATCAGAAGATTAAATGAAACATCAGAGGCCTCCGGTCAATTGAATGCCGGAGGCTTTCAGTACTATTTTACAGGCATTAGATGATACCGACTCTCTTGCCTATCTTCTCGTATGCAGCTAAAGAGATGTCTAGTTGCTCCTTAGAGAGCCCACTATTCATCATGTTTCGAATTCTAGCCTTATCCCTTGCAACCATTGGAAAGACAATTGGCAATGCCAAGATACCCTCATCCATCATGCCATTGCTGAGCTCAACCGCTTTTGAGCTATCACCGCACATGGCTGGAACAATTGGTGTCTGACTGTTCCCGGTATCAAAGCCCATCTCTTGGAGACCCCTGACGAAGTATTCCCTGTTATCCCAGAGTGTCTTCACATGCTCTTCTTCGGTTTCAAGAACATCGATGGCTGCAATACATGCTGCTGCTGTAGCTGGAGGGTGTGAAGCACTGAGGAGCCATGAACGACTCTTGTTGAGCGCGTAGTTGACCATATCGCGACTTCCTGCTACGTGACCACCCATAACACCAAACGCTTTGCTAAACGTTCCCATTTCGAAGTGGACATCATGGTGCGTGAGATTGAAGTGTGAAACGATTCCCCTGCCTCCCTTGCCCAGGACTGCTTCTCCATGTGCGTCATCTACGTAGATCATTGCGCCATGTTCCTTGGAATGCTTGACTATCTCATCTAGAAGTGCGATGTCGCCATCCATGCTGAAGACTCCATCCGTTATGACCAGCATCTTCGGAGGGTTCTCCTTCTCTGCTTCATTCAGGACTCTCTCAAGGTCAGCCATATCGTTATGTTTGTACACAAAGCGCGTTGCTTTGGTGAGTCTTACTCCATCGATGATGCTTCCGTGGTTAAGCTCATCTGAGATTATTGCATCTCTCTTTTCCACAAGCTGCGGAATTAGCCCTTCGTTGGTTGTGAAGCCTGCGCTGTATGTGAGTGCCGCTTCTGCTCCCTTGAAATTCGCCAACCGGCGCTCGAGTTCAAGATGAAGGTCCATTGTCCCTGCAATCGCACGCACTGAGCCCGAACCGGCTCCATGAGTTTCAATGGCTTCAATCGCGGCTTTCTTGATCTTGGGGTGATTGGTCAGGTTCAGGTAGTTATTACTGCAGAGCATGATAACGTCCTTGCCATCTACCTTTGCCTTAGGAGTACTCGGTCCCTGTAGTTCTCTTATCTTCCAGTCGAGGTTCGCCTCAACGAGTTTGAGGTATTCATTCTTCATCCATCCAATGGGGTCTCTCATTTCATTCACCGAAGTCCTACCTAGATTTACGACTTGGGGTGTCGTTCCAAGTCCGGCCCGCGAAGATTCAGCTATATATGCCCTTCGTTGGGTGATAGAACCGATATAGCGAGAGGCTGAATTCCTATCAGCCTACTTCTTCTCAGCATCTATGCTATCTAGCAGATCTTGAACTAGTGCGCTTGGCAGGTTCTTTGCCTGGGCGATTATTGCCTCAATTTCAACAGCAGGCAGTTTCCTCTTTCTGAGTTCTTCTCGCAAGTCTTCTACTTCCATTGCACTAAGCCTATCCTCGAATTCTATTTCGCCTTCGGCTGGAATGGGCGCCTGCTCTTCGACCTCTTTCAGAAACTCCGCCGCAAGCTCTCGAGGCACACGTCTAGCCTGTTCGAGGATTGCTTCGATCTCATCCTCAGGTGTTCCTTTGAGGAATAGCCGCCCTCTAAGTGCTACTAAGTCGTCTTCAGACATGGTTTCTACGGGCTTCTTTTTCTTGGCCTTTCTGGTTTCCTGCTCATGTCTGAATCCCTTAAGTAACTCCATTGCAAGAGCTCTTGGGACCTCTCTCGCTTGCTCTAGAATCTGATCGATTTCCTTCACCCCGGCGCCTTCATCGGTGAGTTGCTGCCTTAACATCTCTATCTCCATATCACTCAGCTTGGCTGTGTCTACTTCAGTTTCATGCATGTCAACTGCCGAACCAAAGCTCTTGAGAAGCATCTCCGCCACATCCTTAGGCAAGATTCTTGCTTGCTGAATAACTGCGTCAACTTCATGCATTGGAAGCCCTCTTTCCAATAGGCCCGTTCTCATCTCTTGTAGCTCTTTCTCATTTAGTTGATCTTCATCCGCAGTGGGCTTTTTGACAGGAGCGAAGAGAGCTGCCTCTTCAGCTTCAATATCAAAGCCAGGAAGCACTGTGGGTGCTGCTTCACCGCCAATTCTTCTCTGTCTCTCCAATCTGACATCTTCCAGCACCTCCTCAAATGACTTCTCTTCTGCCTGAGCAATACGAGGCACTTCCTGTTTGATGACTTCAGTGATGAAGTTGGTCTGCTGACTCAGCTTCATTTTCGAGAGGTCTCGGCGGAAGTCATCAATCTCCTCCGGCGTCATATCGGTCAGAATTGCCAAGTCCAAGAGAAGCTGTTCAATTTCAGGCACAGCAACAGTAATTGACTCGGGTGGCATCATTTCTGGTTTTTTGCCTAATTTCATGTCTTCGGTGAGTTCTCTGAATAGCTGAGCAATGATTTCCTGCCTGTTCATCACTTCTCCTGCAGGCTTCGGGACCCGTCTTCTTCGTAGGCTTCTAATCTGTGCACTGAGAGTTCGAATGATCTTTGGAACTTTGATGACACGGACCCATACGATAGCACTAAGAAGAATAATGATGGCGAACATGCTGCCAAAAGTCAATGTGTTCTGCATTGCAATATCTGCACCAGATGGACTGATTGAAACCGTTATTTGCACATTATTTGAAACATAGTACGATTTGTTCAGGGAGATTGATATGTCAACTACTCCTGCTGCTCTTAGGGATAATACTCTGAACTGGTACCAACCGGGCCTAGCCATGTCTTCTCCGATGTATTGTACAGTCACAAAATCAGCCCCATTAGCTGGTTCGATATATGAGATGGTCACTGTGGCACCCGCAATTCCTTGGCCTCCATGCCCAGGCCAAACATCAGAGTAGAAGACCCAGAAATTCGTTTCATTGCTGTAAGAGAGCGAGAGGATTGTTTCACCTTGCACTTGAATTGTTGTCGGAACCTCAATTATTGTTAGTATGAATGTCAGCACGGATGTGGTATAGTTCTCTTGAGATAGTCGTATTTTGAATTCGAACTCAGAATAGAGCGCCCACGGAGTCGTATCAAACTCGAACGAATAGCTACCACCTTCACCTTCAATGAGATTCAAAGACTCCTCAAAGAAACCGGGTCCCGAGAATACAGAGGCATTGAATATTGCACTTGGGACTCCACATGCCTCCCAGGTGTTGTTATACAGCAGAACCACATTTAGAATGTCACCGTATGGAACCTGAAGTTGTGACCAAGTTTCTCCTATCCGGTATTCTTCAGATAGATTCACGACTATCTCTGTGGGTACAGGCGCTACGCTTACGGCAATTGTCAATTGAAGATCATTGTAGTTGATCTTTTGGAAGCTTATTGTGATTCGGTATGTCCCAGGCCTAACCATGCTTGTGTTCATTGGAACGCCATAGACTCCATTGCCAAAGCAATAAGCCTCACCGGAACCTCCCGCCCACTGATATGTGGCTACATCAGCTTCTATTCCCACACCATGGAGGGTGTCGAAGTAGGTGAAGTTTATATGCCCAGCCCAGCCCCACACAAGTCCTGGGGAGCCCGGAGACTGAATAACGGCAGGTAGGTTCTTTACGAGAATGGTTGTTGAATTCCCCGCATCAGTGTAATCCGAACTAGGCGGTTCAGCATAAATCACGAAGCTATGAACTGACGCTGAGCTTTCTGAAGTGTTGAAGTCGAAGTAGTAGTAGCCCGGCCCTTCAAGTAATGAACCGTTCATGAGAGTTCCATTTGCACCAAGCTCTGCTGAGAACCATCTCACTATACAATTGGACAAACCAGTTGTATAGGGGTCTGAAGAATTCATCGCAGGTGCTAGCACGTATACTCCGATTCTGATTACCTCAGACCAATAGACAGGAGTGTACTCATACGTCGCAGTAGTGCTATCAAGCCACATAACCATATTGATCTTAGAAACGCTCATGCTGATAGTCACTGAGGCGCTCGCGTAGTTTTCCCTATAAGCTGATACCTGTATCTCATAGGTGCCAAATGTAGCATTGATTGTGGGCATATTGATTGAGTAAAATCCTAGGCGTCCTGGCACTGCAGCAAGAGTCAGATTGGCAAATTCCCAGCTAGCTTCAACCTCGGCGTCTGCGACCAAACCACCAGATTCAGAATCTTGAAGGTATACAACGATAGACGCCTGCCCACCGTAGTCCACGGTGAAGAAGTACATATTGTCTTCTGGAATAACATCCATTGGCCTTGGTAGTAGCTGGAATTTCACCTGTGCAGAGGCGTTTAGATAATTAGGTGCTTGGCCTTGAATTGTTATACTGACAGTATCAAGTGCATTGCCTGGACTTGTATCTATAACAGCTGTATAGTTTCCTGGCATGCCTGTTAACCCAAATATATCTGATCCGCCTGTCCACAAGTAGATGATTGTGGCGGATGAGACTAATTGATTTCTTAGTGTGTCATTGAAAGCTGCATAAATTGTCAGAGGCTCTCCCCAGTAGATCTCTAGTGGAGAATTTAGTCTAGGTCC
>JBHLQK010000028.1:15918-20040 GCA_048884925.1 Candidatus Thorarchaeota archaeon | reverse complement strand
AAGGTAGAATCATCCTCATGGAATCCAAACGCTGCTCCGTATTCAGGTGCAAAAAACATGTTCATTCCATCGTCTAATTTTACCCTTATTCCGTTTCCCCTCGATACAACTGACTGAATTGTTCTCCCTTTCAGATTGTCAAAGCTCTTCAGACTTCTACCCACCATTTTGGACTTCTGGAGCTTCTCCAGTTCATCCAGATTCCAGGACTCTATCTTCTTCCCGACCAGCTCTTTGTTCATTTGCTTTGCAAGGATAGAGGCCTCAGGCAACTCAATACTCAATTTCAATTCGCTCCTTTCATACGCTCAAGAACCGCATGTCCGCCTTTGAGAAACGAGAGTATGCTTTCTTATCATACTCGCGGGTCAACTCATTCGCATAGGCTTTGAGTGCTTTGAGTATGGTCTTCCCACCGATTTTATCAGCGAAGGTTACAGCCAATTCCCATGCAGGTTCATGTGTTTTGGGAACGTGAGTCCTCAGGAATCCCATGTCAGTTGTCCACTTATCATGCAGCTGAATTAGCTTGGCATCAATGCCAAGATTTCTCAGCATCTTGAAATACATGTTCGCCCGAAACTGAGTAGTAAGGGGGTCTCTTCCTTTCTTGTGCTCTGCATAGGTGACTCCGTCTATTACGACCTTCTTGCCTCCATTTCGAAGCTCGCCATTCATAAGAATTGTCCAAATCAATCTGTATAGAATCTCGCGACGAGCTTTGATTATTCCTGCTCCAGCAACCGTATCTGGATGTTTCAATCCGAATTTCGTGTTTGCTAGCATGGAAAGGAATGGATGGACTGCTTTGAGGTCAGACGATTTTATTCCCTGGATTTTTGCATTCGCAGGATAGTCAATAACTTTCTTGACAGGAGGCTCCACAGTTTTCGATTCAATTATATCGTCACTATTGAGACTCGCTCTAATCACATCGAGATGGGCTTTTCCTTGGAATGGCTCAATGAATTGCTCATAAGCCTTATCGGGGACAGGCTCACCCAGACGCTCTGAAACACTTTCTCTGGTAATCTCGCCTACGTGAGCTTCAATCCAATCACAAGGGTATCTTGAACAATAGGCGCAATTTTGAATTCCGTTGGAGGTGGCACACTCTCTTGCTAAACACCCACGCACAAAGTTGTGTACACCAACATCTTTAGCAAGCTTCTCATTGGGAGTTTGACAGGCTTGGCATGGCTTGGCTGTTGGTGTGAATCCTACATACTTCTTGGCATCATCGCGGTATGTTTCCCAGCCCTCTTCCGAGATTCTAGCACGCTGGTAACAACCCCAAGGACAGGTGCCACAATAGTTGCCGCACTTACTGATTACCTGCTCCAATATCCATCCCTCCAATTATAGTAGCATTGCAGCGATATAAACTTCCAGCCTGAAATGACGGCTAGGTCGCTTAGTCCCTTTTAATACGAAAAACGGATATCATTGTTCCATCCCGGAATACTGAGAGGAAGACCATAGCATGAACAAGTCTGCTGATGCAGCTACCATTCAGTCCACAATGGTCGGACCATTGTGGGCACGTGCAAAGTATTCACAGCTGTATCCTGATTTGCTGAAGGATGACCAAGCCATAGACCTCATTGAACAGGTGAAAAGGAATTACGGCGGACCACAAGAGGACTTTGACATTTTAGAGGACTTCATTGATGAGCTGCTAGGACTTGCGTTTGCAATCAGAGCCAGAACATTCGACGACACAATTACGGCATTTCTTCTAAGCAAACCTCATGCCACAATTGTAAATCTTGGCTGTGGCTTAGACACAACCTTTTCTAGAGTTGACAATGAAACCATGCATTGGTTTGATCTTGACCTCCCAGATGCAATAGATTATCGCCGTCAACTAATCCCTGAAACTTCAAGAAGTAGATGCATAGCAAAGTCAATCTTTGATTTCAGTTGGATGGAAGAAATAGGCTTCAACAAGGCTGATGGTCTCCTCATGATTGCTGGAGGACTCTTTGCATATTTTGAAGAAGAAGATGTTTCACAATTCTTCAGGACAATCGCTCAGAGATTTCCAGGAGGAGAAATCATCTTCGACAGTAGTTCATCCAGAGGAAATTGGGTCATCAATAGGCGTTTTAGGAAGTACGGCATTACCGGGATCTATCACAAATTCGATGCAAAGAGTCCCAGTCAAATTGAGAGCTGGTCTGAGTTACTTGATGTAGTTGATTGGTTTCCGTATTTCTCTCGAGTTGGAATGAATCCGAGTTGGGGATTGCGCACTCGACTTACAATGGCTCTCAATTCGAAGCTCAAACTTGCGAAGTTCATCCATGTGAAAATCAAGGACTCTCAACCATAAGATAGAATTGTCAGCTCTCTCGTTGAAATGGACGAGCATCTTGAAAATAATCTCCTGGAATGTCAATGGAATTCGAGCGTGTCTCAAGAAAGGCCTGCTTGAGTTCATTCACAATGAAAATGCTGATGTATACTGCTTTCAAGAAACGAAGTCGTCAGCTGGCATGGATGACATTGCATCTCTTGCACTTAGCGAGTATGAACAGCATTGGCATCATGCTGAGAAAAGAGGGTACAGTGGTACAATGGTTCTTGCAAAGGAGCCACCTCTATCTGTGTTCAAAGGCATAGACAAAAAGGGATTTGACACCGAAGGTCGTGCTCTTACACTAGAATACGACAGATTCTATCTCGTGAATGTATATTTCCCAAATGCGGGCCGTATGCTTGAAAGACTGGATTTCAAATTGGATTTCAATGCCAGATTGCTTAGATATGTTCAAGGACTTCGGAAAAGAAAGGGCGTCATTATAACTGGCGATTTCAATGTTTCACATAAGGAGATAGATATTGCAAGACCGAAGAGCAATCGTGGTCATGCAGGATTCACTGATGATGAAAGAGCCTGGTTTGATCGGATGCTTTCCAAACGATACGTTGACACATTCAGGGAGTATACTCAGGAAGGAGGCCACTACACATGGTGGTCATACCTTCACAACGCCAGAGCCAAGAACGTTGGATGGCGATTGGATTATTTTGTAATAAACGAGGAATTCAAAGATCAATTAGTAGGAAGTGACATCTTAAGCGAGGTCCTTGGTTCTGACCATTGCCCCATAAGACTTGACCTCAGTTCCAAAGAATGGTAACTCAGCAAATACTCGGAGTCATGTCAATTTCAGTTTCCATAGCCGAATTGTTTCCCACCATGCAAAGAGTGCTCCAACTGAGCCGATAGCGAGGGCGATGTATTTGTCATAGAGTCCCGGCCTAGGATTCAGGAGACTTATCGCAAGATAGGCTAGAGTCGCCATTGTGAAGAAAATGGCCACAAACATATAGCGTGGTAGAAACCTTCCCCGAAAGCCGATGAAATTTCTGAGAACTCCAACTTTGACAACTCGGCTAACCTCGTACGAATTGTCCGGGAGCTTCTCAACTAGCTCCAAAGAAACCAGCTTTGATAGATGATGACTCGCTACAGAAGGACTAGACATGCCTAGCGCCCTCTGTACCTCTCTGACACCCACTGACTCGTTTTGAGACAGCATCAACCAGTAGACTCTGAGTGTGTTTCCTCTAAGTTCTGGATCGAGAGAGGACTCGTCACTTGTGTCTGACAATTGTCACCACGCACATTAGGTCTTCACTTTCCTCAGATTAATCTCTTCTTCCTTGTCAGCAGCTAATGCATAATTCTGTTCTAAGGCATAGGCAGGGTGTTCTAATCCATGGTACTAAGTATATCTGAGCCTATGAAATTGACATGCTTCAAGTCATTGCGAGAGCTATTGATAGCGATATTAGGCGGAAGATGTATGCCGCAGGGCTAGTGTCAGCGCTTTTGGCAGTGAGCCTTGTGGGCACAATTAGTTATCTTGGTGGTGCTTTTGGTCCATTTGGGTTCCTTTCTCATCCTAATGAACCCGTCTACACAATCAACGACATTGTGACTAGCAACTTCGCAGACTTCCAGCCACATGAAGAGCCTTTCACTGCAAATGCGCCATTATACACCGTTAGCCCGGGCCTTTCCAATGTTGCTGACTATGGATTGATTGGAACCCTTCTAAATTTTTTGAGAAAATGTTTGAGGGAGACTATGATGGTGGTATTCTGACTTTT
>JBHLQK010000028.1:0-15908 GCA_048884925.1 Candidatus Thorarchaeota archaeon | reverse complement strand
TTGATTCTCCAGATAGAAAACAATGGTTTTGCTGCTGCCACTCAAAATCAGTACAAGCAAATCCAGGAGATTTTGGAATTGAATGGTGATGAAGGCATTCCCAGTTTCGTGTCTTCTGATGCGGTCCTACACGCGTTCCATGTTCTTTACGACTTGGCTTTGAGGGAAGTTGAGGTTTATTCCTTTTGGGATCTACTTGGAAACATAACAGCCTCAATGCTGGAATCTAGTTTTGCACAATACTTGGCAGCTCCTGATGGAAGATGGAAGGATGCTGCTTTAAGAAACATGATGTTCTTCACGGTCGCTCTCAAGCTCATCGACGATAACTACATGATTCCTCCAGCATTCCCATTTCAGGTTGACATCGAGGTTGCTAATGTGCTCGCTCTGATTGAAGCGCACGATACTATAACGGATGAATGGTTCCAAGACTACCAAGAAGACTTCACTCAATTCGTGCCACGGGGACATTACACGCGCAGTGAAACTCTTGAGCGTTACTTCAAAGCAATGATGTGGTATGGGAGAGTATCTCTGCGATTGCAGCCCAATCTTCCTGAATTTCCAAATGAAAAGGGCATGGATAACACTGCGCAGGCCATTCTCATCTCATTGGCCCTCATGGATGAGATATCCACCATGCCAGCTGGAATCACAGGTTATGACTTATGGGATGCAATCTATGAACCCACAGTCTTCTTTGTGGGTGCTGCTGACGACCTCCTACCAACTGAGTACTTGGAACTGATCCAGACCATCTACGGCTCTGAGATCACCATTCCTGACCTTGATGATGATGTTCTTCTAGAGGATTTCATTAATGCTGCTCTGGAGTTGCGAGAACCAACAATATTGGGCCATCTTCTTCCAGACAATTTGACTCTGACCCAGACCATGGGACTTCGGTTCATGGGGCAGAGGTATATTCCAGATAGCTACATCCTGGGGCAACTAGTCTATAATAATGTTGGAACCATGGAGAATCCAAGACTCATGCCAATGGGGCTAGATGTTATGGCAGCTTTGGGATCCGACCGGGCATGGGAGCTCCTTGAAACCGAGAAAGTCTATGAGAACTATGAATCGCAGATGAACATGCTCTGGGACATGGTAGCCAATATCACTGATGCCGAGTGGACTAGCAACCTTTACTATCTATGGCTATACTCTCTTCTCCCTCTTCTGTCTGATCCAGGCGAAGGCTATCCTTTCTTCATGCAGAGTGAAGCTTGGGTAGACAAGCAGCTATCTACAGCGCTAGGTTCATGGGCTGAATTGAGGCATGATACAATCCTCTATGCAAAGCAGTCATACACAGCACCAACAGCAATTCCACCAGCACCACCGAAAGGATATGTGGAACCAGTTCCACAAGTATATGCACGTCTGGCGTCTCTATGCAAGATGATGATAGATGGACTCGATTCACGAAGTCTTCTGTCAAGCATTATCGCAAATAAGCTAGACTCATTGTATGACTTGCTTCTCCGTCTTCAAACAATCTCAATTAAGGAACTAGAAGGAACATCCTTAGCTGATGAGGACCGCGGACTCCTTGAAGGTATTGGAGGGTTATTAGGTGGAATTGTAGCAATGCCTCGGGATGCGGATCAATTTTCCTTGACCTCTGAGGCCGATGACGACATGGCTGTCATTGCGGATGTCCATACTGACCCAAACTACGGCGAAGTTCTTGAAGAGGCTGTGGGGAGACCAATGGTCATCTATGTTGCAGTTCTAATCGAGGGACAAGTAGTTCTCACGAGAGGGGGAATCTTCTCATATTATGAGTTCACCTGGCCGATGGATGATCGGCTCACAGATGAGGCATGGCAAGAGATGCTCACACAAGGTGAGGAGCCACCACTACCAATTTGGACTTCAAGTTTCGTAGCCGACTCCGATGTCACGCTACTCGCAGCAAGTGCACTCACCTCTAAGGAATCAGAGTAGTCACGGCGAGGAAGTTGGCGAGAGGACGCGGGAAAGCGTGGGTGCCCTCTTGCCACATAAAATGTCATTATATTCCTTAATTGTTCTAAAGTATGGACGGGGTGTTCTATTCCATGGTACTAAGTACCTTTGAGCCTATGAAAATAGCATGCTTCACGTCATTGCTAGAGCTATTGATAGCGATATTAGGCAAAAGATGTTTGCCGCTGGACTTGTATCTGCACTTCTTGCAGTGAGTCTTGTGGGTACTATGGGGTATTTGGGCGGCGCCTTTCTTCCCGCGGGTCCACCATCCCATCAGAATATCCCCGTCTATACTATCGATAATATTGTAGCCGGCGGCTTTGCTGATTTTGAGCCTCATGAAGAGTCGTTTGTACCTAATGCACCCGAATACACAGTCTACCAAGGTCTATCAAATGTGGTTAATCTGGGGCAATTTGGAACCCTTCCTGGCGACTTGCTTCTGAAGATTGAGAGTAGCGGGTTCGCTGCCGCCACTCAAATTGAATACAAACAGATCCATGAAATATTGGAACTGAATAAAGAGCATGATGTTCCGAGTTTTGTTTCTTCAGATGCTGTCCTTCATGCGTTCCACGTTCTCTACGATTTAGCTCTAAGGGAAGTTGAAGTCTACTCCTTCTGGGACCTTCTTGGCAACTTGACTGCCTCAATGTTAGATTCAAGCTATGAGCAATACTTGGCTGCTCTAGAAGGGAGATGGAAGGAAGCGGCATTGAGAAACATGATGTTCTTCACAGTAGCTCTGAAGCTAATCGACAGCAGTTATGTGATACCTCCTGCTTTTCCACCTGAGGTAGGCACAGAGGTCAGCAAGGTCCTCGCATTGATCGATGCACATGATGCTATGACCGATGATTGGTTCCAAGGATACAAAGAAGATTTCACTCAATTCGTGCCACGAGGACATTATACTCGCAGCGAGACCCTTGAGCGCTACTTCCAAGCAATGATGTGGTATGGAAGAGTTTCCCTGCGGCTGCAGCCTGAGCTTCCACATTTGCCCAATGACAAGGGCATGGACAACACTGCTCAGGCGATTCTCATCTCATTGGCTCTTATGGATGAGATATCCACAATGCCAGCGGGAGTAGCAGGATATGACCTATGGGATGCAATCTATGAACCCACGGTCTTCTTCGTAGGCGCTGCGGATGACCTACTGCCAATGGAATACCTAGAGTTGATCCAGAGCATCTATGGTTCTGAAATCACGATTCCTGATCTTGATGATGATCTACTGTTAGAAGCCTTCATAGAAGCGGCTTTGGATTTCAGAGAACCAGCGATTTTGGGTCATCCTGTTCCAGATACATTGACCCTGACCCAGACCATGGGGCTCCGATTCATGGGGCAGCGATACATCCCCGATAGCTATATCCTTGGACAACTAGTGTACAAGAATGTCGGAACTATGGCAGAACCAAGGCTCATGCCCCTGGGTCTGGATGTTATGGCGGCTCTTGGGTCCGACAGGGCATGGGAACTCCTTGAACCCGAGAAAGTCTATGAGAATTACGAGTCACAGATGAATATGATCTGGGACATGATTGGCAATATTACGGAGGAAGAATGGACAAGCAACCTCTATTACCTGTGGTTGTACTCTCTACTCCCACTTCTATCCGATCCGGGTGAAGGTTATCCCTTCTTCATGCAGAGCGAGGCGTGGGTAGACAAGCAGCTATCCACAGCACTAGGCTCATGGGCTGAACTCAGGCATGATACCATCCTTTATGCAAAGCAGTCCTACACTTGGGAACTGACTGGCATGCCTGATGCTGTGAAGGGCTACGTGGAGCCAGTTCCGCAAGTCTATGCTCGTCTGGCCTCATTGTGCAAGATGATGATAGATGGTCTTGATACGAGAAGCCTTCTATCAACCATGATAGGAAACAAGCTCAATAAACTATACGACCTACTGCTGGATTTGCAGACCATATCCATTAAGGAGTTGGAAGGCACTCCTCTGACCACAGTGGAATTCAACCTCATTGGAGAAAGCGGGAAGATACTCGGTGATATAGTGGCTTTGCCCCGAGATGATTTAATCACATCTGATGCTGATGATGACATGGCGGTAATAGCTGATGTCCACACTGATCCAAATGATGGCGTTGTTCTCGAAGAAGCTGTCGGAAGACCAATGGTTATCTATGTGGTAGTTCTTGTCGACGGCCAAGTAGTTCTTACGAGAGGAGGAATCTTCTCCTACTACGAGTTTACATGGCCAATGAATGACAGGTTGACAGATGAGGCATGGCAAAATATGCTCACACAAGGTGAGGCGCCACCCCTACCATTTTGGACTGTGAGTTTTGTGGCTGACTCCGAGGTCACACTACTTGCAGCAAGTGCAATCACCTCAAAGGAATCGGAATAGTCACGGCGAGGAAGATGGCGAGAGGGCGCGGGAAATCGTGGGTGCTCTCTCGCCTCATAAAACACACCAAGCTACGCTTGATTAGAAATAAAAGGCAAAAGAAACATTATACTCGAGAAGGCGATGTTGGGGCCTCGACAGGAATAGTGGAAGTCCCGAGTTTAGGTCTTCTAGACCTCTTCGCCTTCAACAGGAGCGTGCAATTCAGCTATCTCTTCGTCTATCCGCTTGATTCTGTCTTCTAGATGTGACTTGAATGCTTCAAGACGTTTGATCGCTGTTTCTTTACTCTCATAGCTTGGACCGCATTCCATGAATCCAAAGAATCCCGGCATCATTCCTAGGCCATGTCTATGTCTTCCTTTCATGCGTGGATGTGAATCACACATTATTCGTTTTTCACGTCCCATTCATCTTCTTCAATTTCCAGTTCTCCTAGACGTTGGTTTACCCAGGCCAACTCACTCTCCAAATATTCTCGGTACTCCTTAAGGAAGTCCTCTCGTATTGCAAACCTTCCTGGTGCCCATCCTGCCTTCTTTAGGGCAGCGAATGCTATTGGGCTTCTGTGACGTTTTGCATGGTCAAAGATGATCGTAGCCGTTTCACCTCTTGCAGCCCCTCCAAGGAAGCCCCAAAATCTGTCCTGTATCTGCATTTCTCCTCCCATATGTTGGAGAACTCGTGTCAGGACTTCTTCTCCTCGCTGAGTGAGTGAGTATTCAATTGCATCTGGACGAACATCTTGGCGGACTCTCTTGCCTTTGATCAAGCCTCTCTTGGATAGTCTGCGAAGAGCAGGGTACAATGTACCGCTCTTCAACAGCATTCCAAGTTGTTCTTTGAGCCCTGAGAGTATTGCATATCCATGGGAGGGTCCTTGTCTTAGCTGGGCTAGGATAAGGAGCTCTACCCGACTAATGCTTTTTCTTGGCGGGCCCATTCTTCTAGGTCCAGGAAATTCCAATTATATAGTCACCAACTTATGTAGAGTTCTACATATATTTATGTAGACATCTACATATAAAGTTTGCAGTTGAAACTCCGTCAATGTTTGGGTTAGACTGCTTTGCGTTTCTTGTATAGATAGACTAGTACAATGACCATCGAACTTGCAGCTGCCCCAGCAAGAAGGGCAACTAGCGGCTGGGACAATTGAAAGGGTACGTATCCAATATCGTACACATGAATCCGAACATCTGACATTTCATTCACGTCTGTGTGGATAATGCCTGCATACAGAAGCCCATTTGCACCAACTGCAATCTCATAGGGGCCACCGTATCCAGTATCCTCTAAATCAAGCAGTGTCTTGTTCCAAAGATTATCCCCTTCCGAATTGAATTTGAATAAGACACTCTTGTCAGAGTAGGCCATCATTACATTAACGAAGATGTCATCCGATAGACCAGTTGCTACAATTGGAACATCCATATACTCTTTGAGTGATCCGAAGATTGTCTTCTCTATAGTTCGATTCCAGAGCTGAGATCCGTTGGCATCAAGCTTTGTAAGAATTGCAGCCCCCTCGTAAGTCCATACGCTAATGATATTACCCTTAGAATCAATAGTGAAATCCCGCATTGGACTTGTTATGTTCCAGATTTGTGAACCATCTGAATGGAGTTTGTATAGATACCCATAATCTTGGACAAGTAACTCTTCTTCTGCTGTCACCTCGATATTGGACACTTCCGCAGGCCACCATTCCTTTTCAGTGAGAGTCAAATTCCACAAGAGGTTCCCATCAGGGTCGTACTGGAGAAGGACTGAATTCCAAAATTCATCAGGTGGTTCACCTCCAATTGTTGCTCCCCCAACGTAGACACTGCCACTTGGTCCTACACAAATTGATCGGCAGTATTCATGCGCCCCTCCCTCCCATTCCTTCCGCCATACCACATTTCCGGAATCATCCCACTTAACTAATAGGATGTCGCTAGAATGACTTCCCCCTGTGTAGATACCATTCCCAAACATATCCACATCAGAACCTGCTGTCATATTCTCCAAATTCCTTGTCCAAATTGGTTGAGCTGTAGAGGACCACTTAACAAGCATCTGGGAGTATGAATTCTGATTTACTGAAAGAGATCCTACGGTGTATACCTCGTCGTTAGGAGCCATTGTCATGGCTCTGAATCGCGAAGATGCTCCGCCATTCTCGCTTCCGAAATAGACCGGCTCCTCTATCGGTGTGAATGGGGGCAAATCCGCAATGACATCCATCTTAATCCTGCGAATTGAGAACTCAACTGAGCCATCATAGTAGGTCCAGGGCTCGGAACCTGAATTTTGATCGTATTCGAAGTGCTCTGTTGGTGACAGCCCTATGGCAAGCTGGAATGCATCTGATGGATCATCTTGCGTGCCATTCTCATACGCAATCATTCCACCAAAGATCTCGTTTCGTTCAGTCCAGCTAATGGCGATTCCGTGCTCCAAATACTCCTGATTCTCAGGATATGATGTATCAATAGCACACACGAATTGCCAGTTGTTAGAGGAATCAATAAACCAAATGTAGAGCGCAAACATCCAAGTGCTACGATCTTCTGTTAGGAAGGATCCTGAGAAATCGACTTTAAACTCGATTGACATATTGACATAATCTGGGAAAATATTGTATATCCAATCAAGTTCTTGGAAGAAGTAGACGAAGTCGTTGCACGGGGGTAGGCTATCATCAAGATCCAAGTCTTTGAAACCAAGCTGAGTATTAGCTACATGGCTCCAATTGAGAATCATTGCAGCATGTTCTTCTTCTGTTCCCGCTGAATAAGCTCCATAGAATTCATCTGAGGTCCCGTTTATGACCACAGCTGACGCACTAGAGAATTCAGGATCTGGCACAAGTTGAATTCCCCGAAGATCCGAAGGCAAGTAAGATTCTTCAGAATTAGGCGGGATGTTTGGGATCCCTGATAAAGCTGGGAAGAGAAGAATCACTAGTGAAATAAACGACAAAATTGTGACAGATCTTCTCATCCATTTCCTCCCCAGCTAATAGAATCAATTGTGTCACTAATAAATCTCCTCCTACATTGCCTCTGCTGTTGTCGCGGAACTAGCTCTTGATAAGACCTCGAAGTATCTCTTCCGCTCTGTCACGGATTTTGTGTATATTGTCAACATCAGCGTATCCATGATAGTAATTCAAGGTCAAAGTCAGCTTCCCACTCACCGTGGCAATTCTGAGGAAAATCTCCATCTTCATGCCAGCTGATGGTGTGAAGAATGCCCTCTCAACTTTAATACCAGATATCTTTTCTGGAATGCCTAGCTTGCCTAAGTTAGTGCTAATGATATCAGGTGCTCTGCCTCCAATTCTCTCAAGATACTTCGTAACCATTCCGTCCTTCCTACTCGCATATGCGGACAGCTTTGAGTATCGACTCTGATGAGGTTCGATTTGCTCACCGTAGAAAGCAACTGACATGGCATCAACCAGAGTCTGGTCAAGATAGTGATGAGTGACAACAGTCTCAAAGACATTATTGTTTTCCAAGTCCTTGCTTACAGCTTTGTGGTAGGCACGGACATTGTCGCATAGTGACGCATTCTCCTTATACTTGAATTCCATGAAGGAGCCGCCTGCGTAGAATCCAACTGCATCACTGCAGTCAATGCGCAGTCTCCTCCTAGCATCTACTGCTGTAGCAACCTTCGCCTTGCCATCGTAGGATCCGACCGCGTCAATTCGTGCTTTTAGAAGTGCAATCAGAAGTGTGGAATTGAGGGTAACATTATTCGCTCTGGAGACCTCAACTAATCGTTTGGTTTCGTTCTCATCAAACTCGATAATCTCGATACCATAGGATGTGTTCTTCCAAGAAGCCTCCCAGATGTTCACCAAGTCCTCTTCATCAAACAGAACCTTTTCTTTCTCCCATTTCTTGTTGATTCGTCCATACATTATATGGTACTGTTTGATGTTGTTTTGGGATGCCTTATCTCACCATGCTACGGGGCGAAATTCTGGTGATGAGGGTCCGAGGTGCGGAACGGTGGGAGAAAAACCTGCGTGCTCGAGGAACGGAAACGATGCGAAAACGGCTATAAACCGTAGGGGATCGGTGCCCCGCTCTATATCCCCAAGGCTTTTTTGGCGTTGCCTCCGAGAATCAGACGTTTCTCGGCCTCCGTAAACTCCGGAACCCCCATTGCTTGAAGGGGCGGTGGGAGGGCCATGGTTTGGATAGTGTCTACCCACTCGGGTTGGGGACAGACTGGCGTAAAGAGCGGCCAGTCGCTCCCAAACAGAATCTTTTCCACCCCGCACGTCATTTTCGCCTCGCTAAGGGTTTGGAAAAACACCACGGGAGCTTGTTTGAACAGAGGTTGAACCGAAGAAAGATCGACATAGACCTTGGGATTTTTCCCGGCCACGGTGAAGGCTTCCTGCGTCCACGGGATCCCAATGTGCGCCATGATGATGGGAATGTGGGGAAAATCCACTGCGATGGTGTCGACATACGCCGGGCGATTATACTTCAAGTACGTGGAAGACGGGCCCCGGCCCGTATGGCACAGGATCGGGACGCCCATTTCCTCCACCCGTTCATAAAATGAATAAAATGCAGGATCGTCGGGATAGAACCCGGTGAGAGGCCACAGTTTTACTCCGCGGAACCCGTGATCCCCAACACAGCGCTCCAACTCGCGGATGGCTCCCTTTCCTCTCCGCGGATCGATCCCACAGAGCCCAATCAACCGATCGGGATACGCTCGGAGCTGTTGGGCGACGTAATCGTTGTACTCCTTCGCTGTCGCCCCGTCCGTAGTCATAAATTCAGCATCTAACGCCAAGACTACCGCTTGATCGATTCCGGCCTCATCCATCTCGCGAATTAAGCGGTCCGCCGTCCCATCCATCATCAGTTTTAGATCCCAGCCCCGCATTTTAGCGAGTCCTTGAAAGTCTTTGATTAACACTGACCCTAGGTGTTTCTTTTCCCATATATGGCAATGAGCGTCAATAATCACCATTATCATTTCCCCACATATTGACTTAATCTTAATCGATTTAAAATGTAATTGATATTCCAATTTGATAGCTTGTTTATAATATCTACACTCCCACCAGCTGGGGAGGGAGGGGATGCCTCTCGTGCTGACCGAGTAGCCAATTATATTGACATGACGAGGAGACGAATCTCTGAATTTGCCATGAAGACAAGTAAGGTTGGTTCCTCCAAGATGTCCAAAAAACTCCTTGAATTCCTCAAGAGTCTTGAGAGAGCCTATTCATTCTCACTCGTACTTTCTCATGACATGAAAGTGAGGATGGTGATACGGATGAAGGAGGAGAATGACCGAGATTTTGCCTTCATCTGATTCTTGAAAATATCCTTCTAATCAACTTAGAACCAACAACAATGAAATACTCATTGGTGTTTGAGCTACTTTAAGATGGAATCAAAGGGAATCACATAAGCACGCTTGGTTCTGGCATGTTCTTTTGTGAAACCCATTAGAGTGAATCGTATATGAGAAAGACCACTACACTACTTGTTCTCATACTGACAATCAGTATGGTCATACCAGTTCTACAGACAATGCCAGGTTTAATGAAATCAGACTCGATAACAATTGAGAATGTTGAAGGAACACAAACTTTTGCCGCAACACCTGGTTTTGAAGCTACGGTTATACGGGTAAGTGATGATGCACCAGTTTCAGAGAGTGCTCCAGACACTAACTACGAATTATCGAATCTGCTTGATTGCAGTAACGCGAGTGGAGATATTACTCGATCATGGTTGAAATTCAACCTCACTCATTTACCGAACAATCTTCAATTTGCAAAAGCAACAGTGAATCTGTTTACTGTTTCGAGTGTTGGTTCTGCAGATTATCCCAGAGGGATTTTCATGTCTGAAAATGACTCATGGACAGAGAGAATCATCACCTGGAATAATCAACCTGAGTACAGCCTCATTCCTGCAGATGTTATTGATTCACCAGCGAGTCCAGATATGTTTGATGTTGGCTTTTGGTATGAATGGGAGATAACTGAAGAGGTTATTCAAACCGTTAGACAAGATGGAATCCTTACATTAGTTCTAGCATTTGAAGATGAGAGTATAACCGATACTTCGAATCTTGCGTTTTCATCCAGAGAATATGCAATCACTCTCGGTGATTCAGGGTATCATGTTATGCCTCATATATCAATTGAATATGCAGTTCCTACCACTTCAGATCTGTTAGTCGATGGTTTCTCAGAATCACCTCAGATTGACTACATCAATAGTGCAAATCCTGAGTTCAGTTGGACATTTAATGATGGAGACCAAGATGATATTCAAAAGAATTTCGAACTTGAAGTATGGAACAACTCTGCCTTTGATGATACACTCTTGATGCGGAAAAATAACAGTGAGATTTCAGTTATACACGACACCGGAGGAGCGGGAATAATACCTCCAGGTGATGCTTTCAACGCCCCCTATGAATTGCGTTTTCAATATAAATGGCCTTCATCAATGATTCCCAAATCTGGCGTTGTTGACAAGCTATTATTTGAAATGGACAAATTGTCTGGGACAACAACATACAGTGATTTGGCAATCTATATGATCAGTGTAGACGATTCAAGTGACTTAACGACTGATTTCGAGGCAAATTACGATGGGGGGACACCAATCCAAGTGTTAAATCGAACCGAATTTACTGGAGTTACAAAAGATGGATTCATGACTATAGATATAGAAAACACATTTGTTGTATCATCTAGCCGAAACCTGATTATAGAGATCCGTCATACTGGTGCAGGGGGCACAATAGTAAATTGCAACTACACAGTTAGTGGTGGCTCAATTGCAGGTAGCGCAGATCCTGTGCCGGATGGTGGTGCATATTACGGTTCAACTGCAGATGCTGTTAGTGCCCGAACTCACGGTCTTAAACTGGAACTTGTAAGCTATGATGTGTTTTCAGAGGGTGCTATAACAAACAGTATTCCATTTGGGCTAAGTTTGGGTGATTTAGGAAGATTTCAATTCAAATACAATCGAAGTATGATTAACGATGAAGGCATCATTGACAAGATTCTCTTTCCTGCAGGTAAGACTGGTGATGTCATTTACGAGAATTTCTCAGTTTATCTTATCGAAACTCCACTCGAGGGAGAACTTAGTCACACAGATATGGATAGCAATTACGCAGGGATGACTCCAACGCTAGTACTATCTGCTGATGAGTATATTGTGCGTGATTTAGGAGGAGTATTAGTCATTGATGTGGATGACCTATTCTTTTACTCAAATACACACAATCTCATGGTAGAGTTGAGATTCGACAGCTTTGTCAGTGGAGATCAACGAGCGATATTTCAAAACGGGCAAGGTGGATATCGTGCGTTTGATTCTAAAGCATTCAAAGGAAATGATACTGCAACTTACAACATGATTTTAGAGTTTATTTACGAATCAGATTCAGTAGAGTACAACGGCTCACCATTGGTCAATGCAACGACATACTACTGGCGTGTCAGAACTTACGATAGTATGGGGATTTGGAGTCCATGGGCAACCGGCATTTTCAGATACGAAATTCTGGAGAGTGCACCAGTTTGGTCCAATCTTGCTGAAACTACGAGTCCGATTGAGCTGGGAGAATCAATGACTGTCTCGATCGATGTTACGCACACCACTGGAATCAATCAGGTTCTATTGGAATTCAATGGAATGAATCACACAATGTCAAAATCAGGTGATTCGTTCTCGTATTCGTGGATTCCTGATTCAGTTGGAACTATTGCCTATACCGTGTATATGGAACCCTACTCAGGGTCATGGACTTCTGTTTCTGATAGCGTTGGTGTTGTGGATACTACAGCACCCACTTGGGTTCAATCTCCAGCAGACAAAGTACTGATGTTCGGAGAACCGTTGAGTTATCAACTGATGGCTACAGATTTGTCTGGTATCGCTACTTGGACAATCGATGATACGACCAATTTTGAAATCAATGATGGACTAGTGACAAACAAAATAGTACTAGCTCCAAGAGGCTACCACCTGAATGTCACAGTTACCGACAACGAAGGAAACACTGCTTCATCAACATTCATAGTTGCTGTTCTTGAGTCTACAACCACAACACCGACTCAACCAATCCCCTTCGATGCTTCGATTGGAATAATCGCAGCTCTTGCTGGAGTTATTGTTGTTCTCGTGATCATCATTATTGTGCAGAATCGAAAGTCCTAGGTTGCGGATGAAAAGTGAATTCAAAGAAGGATGTCCTTCAAGGTAGGCTGAGTCGCCGTCCATTAGTCAACTCGTTGGCACTGAGAGAAATGCCCTTAAGACGGGTCCTTTGAACTTGCGCTATGCTTGAGGTCACTGTTGATCAGGCTAAGAGATTCATCCTCGACATTCAGGGCCTCCGTACCAGCCGCCAGAGCCGTTCAGTCTTGGATGTTGCAAGAAGGATTCACTCAATCCAAATCGACACGATATCAGTGGTCACTCGGAGTCATAACCTCATCGCTTGGAATAGATTCCCAAGATACAAAGAGGGCGATGTATGGAAAGCAGAGATGGAGGGAAAGTTGTTCGAGTGGTGGTCTCATGGGATGTGCCTCATGCCAATGGAGACCTATCCCTTCACAGCGTGGCGAAAGCAGTTCTATCCAGAAGATCTCTGGAACTCGTTCAAGAAATGGGGGATTGAGAACAAAGAGCTCATCGAACAGGTGTATCAAAAAGTCAAGAAGGATGGAGTGTTGAATAGCGCATCCATCGGTGAGCGGAAAACCAAATCTGGTGGCTGGTGGGACTGGAAGGTCGAGAAGCGTGCTCTTGAGTACCTGTTCTATACAGGTCGTCTAATGGTGCCCTATCGAAAGGGATTCCAAAAGCACTACGACCTCACTGAGAGGGTCCTTCCTCCTAGAGTCGACTCTGAGCCGCTATCAGATGATGAGGCTGCAGAATTTGTCATTAAGACGACATTAGGCTCCCTGGGTTTAGGAAGTCAAATGGATATGAGAACTTACTTGGGGCGGATGCCTTCCCGGGTACTGTGGAACAATAAAGCATCATTGGTTGAGGGCTATCTCGAAGAGTCGGTACGGACTGGATTACTCGAAGAGGTTTCTATTATCGGTCAAAAGGACCGTTACTTCATTCTTGGAAGGAATATCCGAAGGCTCAAGAAAGCTACAACAGAAGACTCAGAAGATCTGCCTATAAGATTCCTCAGCCCATTTGACAATTTGATTAGAGAACGCCACTTGCCCCAGAAATTATGGAACTTCGAGTACACTATCGAATGCTACACTCCAATAGAAAAACGAAGATATGGTTACTTCACTCTTCCCCTTCTTGATGGAATTCGTCTGGTTGGTCGAGTGGATGCGAAACTCCATAGAAAGAATAGGATTCTAGATTTGAAGTCCCTCCACCTTGAAGATGACTTTTGGAAGAGTGATAGCGGACTGGAAAGATTGGTAGCTGGAATTAATGATTTTGCTCAATTTCACCAAGCTGATAGAACTAAGGTAGGCAATGTGATACCTCAGAGAACAAAAGCACTTTTGATAGAAAAGATGTGAATTTGCTAAAGGAATTACAATTTTTCAGACAAAATTCCTCAGAAATAGACGAAAGAAGCGGAAAATAATCCGGTCTTGGGAAAAAGGGTTCATCTTGTATAATTCACTGAAGCTACCGAGCATTACCCTTATGTACACTAATGTAACATGTAATGGATACTAGATACAGGAGTATTCTCTGAGGAGCAAATTAGCCATGGTTGGTGGATCCCGGTGGACCCGATGGTATAAGGCTGTCTTGATTGGAGATGGTGCCGTCGGAAAGACTGCCCTCAAACGCAACTACCTAGGTGATGACTTCATGGAAGGTCATCTTCCTACCATCGGAGTTGACTTTGCTCAAAAGAGTATTGAGTATGAAACTGGCACTGTGAAGTTTATAATCTGGGATCTCGCCGGTCAACCAACCTTCGAGAGGGTGCGGAGACACTACTATCAAGGATCCAACGGCATATTCCTTGTCTACTCGGTGACAGACAGGCAATCTTTCGACAATGCAACCAAATGGCTCGTTGAGGCTTTCAAGTACATGGGCAACTTGCCACCTACTCTAGTAATTGCAAATAAGATAGATCTCCGTCCTACAGAACATGATGCAAGAATAGTTTCTACGGAAGAAGGCATTCGGTTTGCGAACTTCTATAGGGAGCGAATGGAAGTCCCGACTGCATTTAGAGAAACATCGGCCCTGACTGGTGAGGGCGTCCAAGACGCCTTCAGTGAGCTCATCAGCTTGATGAGTGAAACCGGAGAGGTAAATATCCCCGAACAGGCAGAGGTGAGAGGGACAGAAAGCAGAACCTAAGCTTCATATTGAAGATGGCCTGCAAACCTATGCTAATATTTCATGATAACAGTAACCTTATCTTGTGTGCTGTAACTAGGATTTTTTAGCAAATCCTAGGGAGCGCTGAAGAAAGCACAGATAGGGCAAAAACCATTGACAAACATGGAGATGTGGTAATTGCGAGACCAGGATGATGGAAGCCTAATCTACAAAGCAGTTTTAATCGGCGACGGTGCCGTTGGAAAGACCTCGATTCGTCGCAATTATCTAGGAGAGGACTTCATAGAGGGTCATCTCGCAACAATAGGTGTTGACCTCGCAACCAAGAAGGTAGTTTTTGGTGAAACTGTTGTCAAATTCATTATATGGGATTTAGCCGGCCAGCCAACTTTCGAGAAAGTGCGAGGCCATTACTATCATGGCTGCAATGGAATCGTACTTGTCTATTCAGTGGTTGATCGTGATTCTTTCGATAATGCTTCGAAATGGCTGGTTGAGGCGTATAAGAACATGGGGCCGCTGCCTCCAACCGTAATTGTCGCAAATAAGATTGACCTTCGCCCGCTGCAACAAAGGGAGAAGATTGTGACAAGAGACGAAGGCGAAAAGTTCATGGACTATTTTATTGAGAAGCTAGGTGTTCCGGCAATCTTCAGAGAAACCAGTGCTAAGACTGGCGAAAACATCTTAGATACTTTTGAGGAACTACTTCGGATGATGGCAGAGGCTGATGAAGGAAAAGAGGCCGACAAATTCGTAGGCTGATAAATGCAATAGCCAACTATGGCAGGAAAGCCATCTAATCTCATCAATTTGAGATAAATCAATAAACATTCTGCTAATTAGAAGACGCCCTTTGGAAAATTCATGGACGGCCACCAGCCTCAGAAATGACATATTCCAATCGAGATATATCGTGATAGATAGATATATAAGGGACGGCTATGTAAGTAATACAGTCCCGATATATCCATATGGATATAACATATCCGGCGGGATGTTGACAGGGATTCAACTCCATTATGGCCATTTCCCTGCTCAAAAATCTCGCCTGTGTCATCTGTGTGGAACAATAAACGGGATTCTTGGTGGATAAAATGGCTAGATGTCCAGTTTGCGGAATGATGGGAAAACCCCATATCAAGTCAATTTACAAAGGGAAAACATACTACTTCATGAATCCCCAACATAAA
>JBHLQK010000027.1:0-20799 GCA_048884925.1 Candidatus Thorarchaeota archaeon | reverse complement strand
TACACACCGAATCCGAACTGGCATGGGTCTGCCTGGTTCACGTACGACATCTACAAGAGGGTGGGGTCGACTTCATACCATCAGGACAGGGCTTATGTCTATATTACAGTCATTCCAGTCAACGATGCCCCCGTAGGGGTTGATGATAGTTATACCATTGATGAGGACACGTCACTAGATCTAGCCGCTCCTGGCCTGTTGGGGAATGACTATGATGTAGACGGAGATGCAATCACACTCGATGTACTCACTGTGCCTACTCACGGTTCGGGTTCAATCAGTGCGGATGGATCATTCTCATACAATCCCAATCCAAACTGGTATGGTACAGACTCCCTAACGTATCGGGTATTCGATGGCACAGAGTATAGCGGGATTGTGACTGTCACCATAACAGTCAACCCGGTGAACGACGCACCCGTAGGAGTCGATGACGAATACACCATTGATGAGGATGGGTCTCTTAACATTGCGGCTCCAGGTGTACTCAGTAATGACTATGATGTAGATGGAGATACGATAACAGCCATACTTGTGGACACGCCATATGGCTCGGGTTCTTTCAGTCCAAACGGAGCCCTCAGCTACTATCCACCTGCAGACTGGCATGGCGTCACCACCTTGACATATCAAGTGTTTGATGGAACGGATTACAGCGGAATCGTCACTGTAACGATTACAGTGAACCCAGTGAACGATGCTCCGGTTGGAGTAAATGATAGCTACACAATCGATGAAGACACCCCACTCATTCTTCCAGCTCCAGGAGTTCTATCGAATGACTACGATGTCGATGGAGACACACTCACACTCGAAGTACTCACTGTGCCAGCTCATGGTTCGGGCTCAATTGGTTTGAGCGGATCATTCTCCTACACTCCAGAATCAAACTGGTATGGCACTGACTCATTCACATACAGAGTTTTTGACGGGACAGAATACAGCGGAATCGTCACTGTGGCCATCATAGTGAACCCAGTGAACGATGCTCCGGTTGGAGTAAATGATAGCTACACAATCGATGAAGACACCCCACTCATTCTTCCAGCTCCAGGAGTTCTATCGAATGACTACGATGTCGATGGAGACACACTCACACTCGAAGTACTCACTGTGCCAGCTCATGGTTCGGGCTCAATTGGTTTGAGCGGATCATTCTCCTACACTCCAGAATCAAACTGGTATGGCACTGACTCATTCACGTACCGCGTTTATGATGGGATCGAATACAGTGGGGTTGTGATTGTGACGGTCACAGTGAAACCAATTAATGATGCGCCCGTCGCGGTGGATGATGTGTACACTACAGATGAAGATGTGTCCCTCATTGTCGCCGCACCTGGAGTCCTTGGTAACGATCACGATATTGACTCCGACTCTCTGATAGCTATTCTGATCGATGCACCTCTGCATGGGTCAGTTACATTCAATGCAGATGGATCTCTGAACTATGTCCCGGATGCAGACTGGTACGGCGTAGACACATTGATGTATCAGGTGTTTGATGGCACAGAACATAGCAACATCGCAACTGTTACTATCACAGTGGCTCCAGTTAATGATGCACCAGTTGCAGAGGATGATGCCTACACCACCGATGAAGACACCATCCTGCTGGGCGACCTAGTGACAGGCGTCCTTGCCAATGACTTTGACATTGATGGAGATATAATGGCTGCTAGTCTTGTTTCAGAGCCAAGTCATGGCATATTGACACTGAATCCTGATGGTTCCTTCAGCTACATACCTGATGCAAACTGGTACGGCGTGGATTCGTTTGTCTATGAGGTTTCAGACGGCGCACTGACTGATACTGCGACAGTAACTATTACAGTAAACTCAGTGAACGATTCGCCTGTAGCAGTTGATGATGCATATCCCACAGAAGTGGGAGTTCCACTGATCGTAGCAGTTCCGGGAGTTCTGGCTAACGACTATGACATTGACAATGACCCTCTAGAGGCGCTATTGATCGACTCTCCAATGCACGGGACAATCGTTCTAGTCGCTGATGGGTCATTCGCCTATGCACCTGACGCTTGCTGGTGTGGAGTGGACACTTTCTCATACAAAGTGTTTGATGGTTTCGAATACAGCAACATTGCTCTGGTGACATTAACTGTTATCGATGTGACACCTCCTGTGACCATGGTACAGTTCACCGGCGTTGAGGGTGAGTATGGCTGGTATCACTCTGATGTTGAGGTCACACTGACTGCCACTGACGACGCCTCAGGAGTGGCATCGACTGTATACAGTCTGAATGGTTTTACATGGATACCCTATTCTGGTCCATTTGTCCTGAGCAATCCGGGTGAGGTCACAGTCTACTACTACTCCACAGATAATGCTGGCAACGTGGAGGACGTGAAGTCCGCGACTATCAAGATAGGCAAGCCTACACGCAGCTTCGTAACTGGCGGAGGATGGATCTATGACTCTGGAGAAAAGGGACACTTTGCCTTCGTTGTGAAGTACAAGTGTGGAGTTTTGAAGGGACACCTGATTTACAGCTTTAAAGCTGACGGATACAAGTACATTGTCAAGAGTACTCACTGGTTTGGCATGGCTATAGATGGTAATCACGCCCTTCTCGAGGGGAACGCCAAGATTATGCGATATAGCTATGAAACTAGGAAATGGGAGTGTTTCGGCAATTTCTATTTCAGAGTCGAGATATGGGACAATGGAAAATGCAAGAGGGACATCTTTCAGATTCAAATCTTTGACAAGTCTTGTGAGCTATTTCATGAGGCTGGTTTCGATCCCCTTGGCGAAGTACATCATGGCAGCATTCAAATTCATGAGCATGGGCCAAAGTGCTGGTGTAGATGCTGGTGCATGAAGAAGTGGCGATAACAGCGATGTAATCAGCCTATTCATCAGCTCTCAGATGAATGAAGTCTAGAAGCAAATCTGCCAGTCCGCTTCATGTAATCGAGATACCAATCATCAAAGTCGTTTCATCATGAGTATATCGATCATTGGGCTTTCTCTTTATGACAGTCAGATTTAATAGCACAAAAACGATAACTATAGTTAATGGTTTCGATAAATAGTCTGTGGTGCCAATTTATTAGACAGTTTGTTGCTAGTAGGAGCGCCCAATTACATTGTCGTCACCAGTTTAGGAGAACTGTTAATCCAGCATCACGCCCGGCCTTGGAGAGAGTGAGAAAATGAACGCACACATGAGAGAGCTGCAGGAGGTTTCAGAGCCCATGATGATGATGGACAGAGATGATGCCTGTCCTGTCTGCGGATCTGACGGCAATCTCGAGTCAGCTCTTATTCGCTTGAAAAACGGTGCACTCGGCTACTATGCTGGTTTCATCTACCATTGTGCTTCCTGTGGGACTGCATGGCCTCTTTGTGGTACTGAAGGGAAAAGACCGATCGAAGACTGGGTGGAGTTCAACGAGTTCTATGAGGGTCTTGAGTAAGACCTTCCTTGTTCCAGAAATGGGCCAGACTAAGTCTAAAGTCATTAAGCGAGAATCCATCAAGTCGTCAGATATACGAAGACATACCACTCCTCCCCCTCCAGAAATCCCTCAGCGTATCCCCTCCTTCTACAAAGAGCGATGGCTGCAGGATTATCAGAGTAATACACAATCCCATCAAATCCCCTCTCGCGTACATAGTTTTCAAAGAACTCTAAGAAGCGATGTCCATACCCTTTCCTTCTGTGCTCTGTCCTCAGCCAGACTTCATGCAGCTCAACGAGGTTCTCCTTTTTGCCCCCAAAGAGTTTCCGAAGTATTTCTCTATCTTCTGCATCACGCGGGTCGCCTGCAGTCATCTCATCAGTGCTTGTTTCGTGCCAGATGGTATGACCGACAATCTGGTCTTGGTCTATCCAAACGATCAGGTGGTCAGAATTACTTTCAATGTGTTCTCTCTCGTCATCACGGAGCTCATTGATTCTAGACTCTCTTAGACCTCGGGTTCTGTAAAAGGTGTGGAGGTCATCAAGAACCACGTAATACTTCTCGAACTGCTCGACATCATAGCCCACAATGAACTCCAAGTCTGACATCTCGATCGAATTTTGAAAACGCAACTCGCTAATCAGTCATTCGTTGAAGAAAGGAAATAGTTCGAGAAAAGAGGTCGGCCTTGTATGTTTCGTCATTCATCATTGGATGCCCTGCTCCCTCAACCATCCAAATCTCCTTTTTCTCCGATGCTAGACCATCATAGATCTTTCTTGGACTATCCTTTGTTACTGCCTTATCCTCAGTACCTTGTATGATTAGAGTTGGACATCTTATACCTCTTAAAGCTGGCCTCAACCGTTTCAATCCATCACGTACTACGAGTCCAATGGACGGGGGAATCCAGTCATAACCGACCCATCCTTGTTCTCTCAACCAGTTGGGTATTCCAGTGGGATGTTTCTCTTGAATAGCACGTCTAAGTCCTGGGATCCTACTAATGACTGGAAGAAGCAGGAGCAATCGACTTTGAACACTAAATGGGGCTGCCCAAGTTACTACCCCGCTGACTTCTTCTCGCTCGGATGCTAGAATCAATGAGATTAGACCGCCTGCACTGTGACCAACTACGCAAACGTGCTCACACTGTTCTAGGAGTTTGTCGAGTCCATTATGAGCGTCTGAGAGCCAGTCGTCGAAAGTGACATCGTACAGGTCTTCAGGTTTGGTGCCATATCCTGTCAATGCAGGCAGCCACACTGTCATCCCCGTTTCCGTATGCAGGATGTTTGCAAACTCCTTCAGGTCCCAAGTCGTTCCGCCTCCGCCTCCATGCAACAAAAGACAGCCATTCTCATTGCCTTCAAGGGAGAGAGGTTCTGCGCCGGGTAGGAAGTCCCTATTCATTCTTCAGGTGCCTCCCTTCTGATTGTTTCAAGCTTCTCGAAGTCTGGGTCTATGTCGATGTAGCGCAAGATGAACGCAGCAACAAGGAGGAAGGGTGCAAACACCGGTCCCCACCACATCAGACCCCAAAGCTCGCTTCCAGTTAGGATAACAGACAGCTCCATGAATGCTCCCAGTAAGACAGCTGATGCCGCCTGAAACATGTTAAGCGGAACGCCAATGAACCCCGTGTATATCCCTGCTCGACTCTCCCCTGTGACTAATTCGTCAACCTGAGCGATGTCCGCCGGTACAACATAGCTCATCAGATAGTAGATTGCCATACCTGCCCCTACAGGCGCAAAGAACATGATAGCAATTGTCGTGTATCCAATAATGCCACCTAATCCACGAAGGAAGGGTGTCAGTGGTGTAATAATGGCGAGCATGATGAGACCGATCATGAGTGATTTCTTTTTGCCTAGCCTTCGGATGCCCAGCAACCAGAGGTAGAAGCAGACAATTGTGGATCCAAGCATTGTCAGAGCTGGCGGCATTAGGGCTTCAATCGTATCTAGGAGTAATACCTCCTGTATAAAGCCAACCATTTGCTGCGTCATGGCTATGAAAGTGAAAGAAAGGAATCCCACTGCAAGTGTCCAACCTACAAAGGTCCGATTCTCAACAGCGGTCTTGGTTTCCTCTATTAGGCTCCGCTTGACTGCTACGATGTCTGGCTTCTCCCTGATGACAGTCATTGATGGCAGCATGAAGAGTAGTGTAATCACACAGAAGACAAGCAGGAGGCTCAAGCCAGTATCGCTAAGCACAGCAGGGGACTCCCCCACAAACAGAAGTGGAGTCGCGAAACCAAGGATAGCACCGCTTGAGTCTGCAGCAAAGTTGAAGGTGTTCATCAGCCCTGACACCAGGGGCCTCTCATCCTCATCAGTGATCTCCGGGAGCCAGGATTGATGTGCTGTCATTGTGAAAGCGTAGAAGAATTTGAACAGACAGAGAATGACCAAGTAGTAAGTGAAAACGAGGAGCTCTAGTGCTGGGTCAGCTGTGTTGATGAACCAATTGGGAACGAAGAGCAAGAATCCTGAGATGACGATGCCCGGCGTACCAAGAACAACAAATGGCCTCCGTCGGCCCCATCTGGTATCCAGGCCATCACTATAGTATCCTGTAATCCAGTGAGTCAGCCCAATGACCACATATGATGCTGACAGTGAGATACCGTTTAGAAACCAGTTTAGTTCAAATCTTGTGCCATAAACATAGAAAGCGGTCATCTGAATCATGGTTATGAGGAATGATGGCCCAAATCGCCCCATTGCATAGCCAACCTTTTTCCATATTGGGAGCATATTCATCACATCTGGATGCTATCTCTGAATGATTAGGCGACTAATCAGTCAATCGCAAATCCCTGCAGCGACTAGAATCCGAAACGAAAGACGGCGTAGGTCAGAAGCGGTATATCTCAGACAGACTCTGGTTATCAGAAATCTGATTCGTGTGAATGGAGTAGGAAAAGAGATGATCTCTCTTCAGATATATTGGGGCAAATGAATTCTCTCGGCAGCATATAGATGTGACATGATTCGAGGGCACTCTTGGCAATTTCCGGGAGTGATTCATAAGTAGTGAATAGGCAAAGAAGAAGCGTTAGGATATCTAGGGGTGTAATACTTGCTATGTTCGATTCTTCAGGCTACAAGGTTTTCGAGTCATAGCTTTTCCTTTCTCCCAACGCATATTACTACCCCAAAAGAACCATCGATTGTATCCTCATGAAAGAGTATCTTCTGCAGTTGATCATCGCGTCTTAATCGTGCTCTGATACTCTTGCTGAAGATCATGTGATAGAGCGCCCTTAGGCTTATCATGGCAACTCCTCTCCTGCCAACAATTTGAGTCCATTGTCCTGAACTCAGTGTGAGGTCAATCTTTTCCATCTGGATAATCTGAAACCCGCTCGCTAGGAAATAATTCCCCCACTCTGAGCGAGTTGGTATTGACACCGGAATGCCAACGTTTTCTGACAAGATTCTCTCTGCATAATCCAGTTTCTCTTCCGAATCAGCAGACATTCTGTCCTCTCGGAATGGTTCATTTAGACCCACAAATCCATCAGGCCTTACGACTCGCGCGAATTCCAGTAAGGCCCTCTCTTTGTCCATAAACAATACTACTGACTCCGTCAGAAGGACATCAAAACTGTCATCGTCGAAGGGAATATCGTGCGCATCCGCCACGAGAAACTTAACTTGGTCCTGCAGTCCCATGTCCTCAGCTCTCTCTTGAGCTAGGGCAATCAACATCTCAGAGATGTCCAGTCCGACTACTTCACAGCCGATAGTCTGTGCAATGTGACATGCACTGTATCCAGTTCCACACCCTGCAACCAGTACTCTTTTGCTCGAATCAATTTCACATAGGCTCACAAGTCTATCAGTTGACTCCATGCCTCCCCATCGGAAATAAGGTACTCCTATGTAGGCCATAAACTCATAATGGCCTAATTCTGCGACTTGCGTCCTAGTCAGTTTCTTGGGCTTCACCACGTCCATTCGACCTTACTAATAAATGAGCATTTGCTCAGATAAAGACTCTTATATGAGCAATCGCTCATATACTAACCTTCTTATGACTCGGATGCCCCAATTAATTCGATCGGGATGAAGGAGAGAGAAAAGAAGTTCACTCGAGACAAGGAATCCAAGATTGAGAGTGTGATTACTGCTTGGGATGAGTTGATTAGCGAAAGGGGATATACAGGATTCAGCATCAATGATATACCTGAGAGGGCAGGTCTTAGCATTGGGACCATCTATCGCTACTTCCCGCTAGGAAAGGCTGACATCCTGAAGGAGGCAATGAATCGGAATATTACACGTTTTATTGGTGAACTTGACTTGGGGTCGATTGATGAGGATGGATTTGCTTCTATGTGGCGAGAACTGATTAGAAGATATATCAAGCTCCGCCGCGAGGACATGCTCTTTGGAATTGGGATGAGGAGTACTGGCGTGATGGGTCCTGAGCTGTCAAAGGATTTGACACCAATAATCACAGATTTCTACAAAGATTTTGCTGAGAAATTTCTGAGCTATAGCATGTTTGAGGGCTGGCCCAGAGAGAGGTTGTTGCTCAGACTGCATGCAGCTTTCAACATCATGGGATTAATTAGAGAGATTCACCTTCGCAATCCATTGTTTAGGACAGATGAAGAACTAGTCGAGTATCTTTTTGGCGTTGTCCAGTTGACATTCGAAATACCCGTTTGATTCATAAGAGATGATGTACAACTGGGTAAAGCAACTAGGGATTTTTGCTTCTCATACTATGGAACATTTCCCCACAGTTCATTATATACTAAGTATGCGGCGTTCTAGATGAACTAACATGAAGGAATTCAATAGAACTTCGATAATTGTGGCAGCGGCATTGGTTGTGACTGCAGCATTGCTGATGATTGATGGACAGATTCTGGGTGAAATGACTACAAATCTCAGCAGGGTCTTACTGATCACCGCACTACCAGTAACTGTTAAGAGCAGGAAGTCTAATGCTGTGCCTGATGCTCAGAGAGTCAATACATAGCAGAGATCCTCAGACCCCTCTCTCTCTCAGCACACTCCTTTCTATAATCGCTTATCCCGTTGATTATATATCCTGTGTAGCTTCAAGCTACTTCAGAATCTTGATGTGGTGAATTGGTGTCCAAAAGTCCTGAACAACTTGAGTTGTTAACCATTCAGAAAGACATTCTACGAGTGATGCGGAGAAGTCACCGCTTCTTGATGGGTTATATCTTCTCCTCTGTGTTCGGGATGTACATTGTAATGCTATGGGTCATCCTAGTCATTGCTATGATGGATCTTCCACTGGAGCTCCTTTCTATTGCCACCATAATCATAGTCCTCCCCATTCTCATTGCTCCTCTTCAATACAAGTCAGCAAAGGAGCGCTTCGGAGTTCTGCAACAGGCAGGGGACTCTCTCAAAGAGATCGCGGCTGCGCTTAATGAACAACACATCGTTTCTGGACTTACTTCCTACATCTTTCTCATATTTGATGTCCTTAGACCTATCGACGCGTCAGAAGATCTGGCCTCAGAGAATGAGATCGAAAATCTCAGAAAACACCTCGGAAATCTGACAAAGAGGGTGATTAGTGAGGTCGCCTTTCAGGGTTTTTTGTACACCCTGTTAATTATCAACTTCCTGATTCCAGAGTTCATATCTGCTATCGAGCAGGGAAGTCCTCTTCTCTTCCCAATGATATTCCTCTGTGTTGTTCTGGCAATATTGATTGCTCGATGGTTCATCTTCTTCTATTGGCGTATCCTGGTTAGACGATGGCTCAAATTCTATCAAGGGTTTGTCGCCTGGGGGGAGGAGCTAGATCGAATCTTTTCAACGTCAGCGAGTGATCATAATGGAGGAGTTTTTGAGTGATTCCTCCCACAATTCGTCCTCGAGAATGGACTCCTGGTCCGAGGAGGACAAAGTATGAACGATGGGTAGAGCTTCTTGAGGCCTGCGTGTGGGAGCCGCGAACGCAGAGCTGGCTTATGAGACGTCTGGGACTGAAGACTCAGATGATTAAGGAAGATATTCAGTTCCTTCTTGATGCTAGTCTTTTCCAACAAATAGACGCACCTGAGGCTGGAATCTATGTGTTCAGGACCACGGAGAAGGGCCGTGAGGCTCTGGACCAGTTCTACACACTAGTGACTCAGTTTTTCATCAGTGATTCCACCTCAAAACGTTCCGCAGTCCTCTTGCTCATATCTTAGGACCAAACTACAGCTATGGACTTTTTTCCCACAGTCCATTATATAGTAAATCTTTGTCACTTTTCATGTGAATAATCATGAAAGTTGACAATCTTTCAATCATGACCAAAGGGCTGACAAAGTCCTTTGGCTCAATAAAGGCGGTAGCTAAACTGGATCTCGATGTTCCAGTTGGTACACGCTTCGCACTTCTTGGACCAAACGGAGCAGGCAAGACAACAACAGTCCGCATGCTTTCTGGGTTGATGAAACCAACAAGTGGGGCTGCATCTGTCTGCGGCTACGACGTCATCACTCAGAAGAACAATGTCAAAGCAGTTACCGGTCTTTTGCCTGAAACCCCTGGACTCTATTCAAAACTTTCCGCAGTCGAGTTTCTCGAGTTCATAGGTGCACTCAATCGCCTACACGGAGAGGTTCTCTACGGAAGAATCGATGCTCTACTATCGATGCTTGGACTTGAAGGCCGACAGGATGACCTGCTGGAATCATATTCATCAGGCATGAAGCAGAAGGTCTTGATTGCATCGACACTGCTGCATGAGCCTAGAGTCGTGTTTCTTGATGAACCCACCTCGCGACTTGATCCCTCTGCCAGTGCACTGGTAAAGGAGCTAATCCTTGCCTTAGCTGAAGAAACCAATACGAGCTTCTTCATATGCACTCATATGACCAGCTTTGCTCAGGATATCTGTGATATTGTAGGTATTCTCAAAGAGGGGGAGCTCGTTACTGTAGGTCCGCCTGAGGCTGTAGTGGAAGCTACCAATGCGCGAGGTCTAGAAGAGGCCTACCTTAAGATAGTGGGTAGGAAAGTCGATAGAAAAGCACTCCTGGCTTGGAGGTGACCAAGGTGACTGGAAACTGGTTTCATATTGCAAAAGCAGAGTTCCAAGTCCAAACAAGTGGTTTCAGGCCATATCGAACTCCACTAGTATTAGGTACTTTTCTCTTGGGACTCACATGGGCACTCTTCCTGTCACCTATTGTAATGTCCTATGTTGTGACGGACATTCTAGGGATTCCCCAGTTAGATGCTGCCATGGCAATGCCTGGATTGATGCGTGCGGGCATCTGGTTCACTTGGATGATTCTCCTTATTCTGCCCCTTTCAAACGCATTGCAAGAAATGAAGATTGGCCAGTGGGAGATACTGCTTAGTAACAATGTCACAACGCGTGAGATACTGGTCGGGTCCTATGCTGGCAAGTTGGCAATCTATGGACTCTATGTCCTCTACCTTGCTCCTCTCATTGTCGCTCCATTTGCCCAGATATTGGAGGTTTCTTATCTCGGGCGAGCACTCATGTATGCCACAATCTTTGTGATTACCGTGAGCACCATTTGGCTGTCCCAGCTTGTGGTGACCGCCATTCAGGCAAGACTTGGTGCATCACCGCGTGGAAAAGACCTTGCAAAATCACTGGCAATTGTGCTAAGTGCTGTTGCAATTATGCCATTGGTGGGACTGCAACTCTTTGCACCGATGATGTCGGAGATTCTCGGGATGAACGTATTCCTGCTATTTCCCTTCACCTGGGGCGCTGACTTGATGTCCCAGTTGGCCATTGCATTCAATGGTATTGGCATTTCCCCCGGCGTCTTGGAAGCCATTCTAGGACTAACCGTGATTGGCAATGCCATGCTTCTAGGCGGCTTCTGTGTGGTCCTTGTGATTCTCGGGATGTTGTCTGCTGACCGCCTCTTCACAATCGAGGCAGGCTGGAGAAACGAGTCCGTGACCACCATCAAGAGTGAAAACTTAGTCCTACGTGGTGTTCGTCGATTCTCACGAGGATCATTTGGCGTTCTTGTAGTGACTGGGCTCAAGGACTTCGGTCGCAAGGCACAGAATCTATCTCGACTGGCTTTGTTCATGATTCTAGTCTTGGTGATTCCTGTCTTCATCTATATCAGGGCGGGAGAGGTTGATTTCACATCAATCACCGTGATGATGCCACTGATGTCCGGTTTCCTAGGTGTCCAAGTCTTTGGTGGCGCAGGATTCCTTGAATCGAAGGACCAGCTCTGGACGATCCAAGCAGCTCCGAATGGAGTGGGGAGATACATCAAGGCAAAGGCTGTTCAGTCCGTGGTCCTTATTGTCCCTATTGTTCTTCTTCCTGCTATCCTATATTCAGTATTGCTCAGTTTCGAACTCATTCAGGTCGTATTCCTGACATCAACCTCTTTCATGAGTTCCGTTGGGGGTGCAATGGTGGGAATTGGAATTGCAGCAACAAATCCTTCTTACGAAGACACCAAGAGCAGTGCGTATCGTACAAACAATGCAAGGGGAATGGGACTGGTGGCTGTATCATTCATGTGGTACCTGATCGCTGACATGGCACTCTCAATGCTAGGCTACAGTGAGATTGTGAATTTCATCTGGGAGTCCCAGACTCTTTTCATCTTGGCTCAGATAATACCACTTCCGATTATAGGAGTAGCAACTATCTTACTCGGTAGTTACAGACTCTCAAATCGGGAATGATTCCTTGCCATGCTGCAAAAGGGGGAATGTCCCCCTTCTCTTTTTCTTCCATAAGGAGGGATAGATTCTCATCTGAATCTAAAGAGTAGAAAACAATCCAATGAAGATGAGAATGTCGGCACCACCGTGGAACAATATCGAGGCCAAAAGACTGTCTGTCTTCTGAGCTGCATATCCCCATGCGAGACCGAGTATGAAAAGGATTGTAAGGAATATCAGAAGATCAGATGTATACGCCACTGTGAGATGTGGAGTCACGAATATCATTGCTTGCAGAACATTTGCCACAATTGGTCTGAAGAATTCCTCATATCTCTTCAAGAAGAGTCCACGATAAAGTGTTTCTTCCATCAAAGCATTAGCAAGAACCACTGTGACAATCCATGGAGTCCAGAAGAGGACCTGTTCGAGTGTAACAGTTTCTGCGTAGAATAGCAGGATGGACCCTGGGATAGCAATGACCGCAAATCCTGAAAATGCGACTAGCCCAATAATGAGTCCAAGTTTGACATTTCCCTTCTGGAGTAGTATCGTTGATAGCTTCTCGCCAGATCCAAGTGTGAGAAAAATCATTACTGACATCATCAGGATGACGTCTCGTAATTTAGTGAATGTGATTCCCTCCACAGAGGTTGTCTGGAAGGGAAGAATCTCCTGGCCTATGCCTGCTATGAGATACGCAGCTGAACCAGTGAAGAATGCGAAGGCTATCCTCCAATATCTGCTGTATTGTTCAGACCGTCGGAGAGCCATAGCCAGAACTAGAAAAATCAGAGGAATAATCACTCTAAGTGCTATGCGGATTATCTCGGTCACTAGAAATGGTCTGTAGTGTAGAGGTCCTAATGCCCACAAACCACAGAAGAGAATGAATACGAATAGTCCAAAACCTTCGGCTTTCTGCTGCAACATCAATTCCTCTATAACGCGTTCATATTCAGGCTTCCAATTAGTGTATCCCTCTTAATAATAGGATTTGAATGATATCGAGCTGCAAAGTGAAACACTGATGGAGGTCCATAATCCAAGAGTATTCTTCTTGCTAAAAAATGCATCAACGGGTACTTGCAGCTGTCATATTCTTCTCTGTTTAGTATATCCACTGACTGAGGCAACAAAAGATACCTTAGTTGCTGATATTATGTTAGGCTATATTCTGCTTATTCTGGAGGTACATTGGAGTTGAAACAATCATATACGATCTTCCAAGACCCATCCTTCTGCTTTCCAAACAAAGTCAATGCCTTTCCATCAGGCATTACGTCAAGCGTATCCCCACCTGCCTTTGGAGTCAACTTCAAAGAGTATTTGCATCGAGTCAGGCCCAAGTCGCCATGAACTTCAACATCATCCACACTCTTAATGACTATATCCAGTTTCATATCATCAAAGACAGGCTTCATTCCTTCTCGTATCGCATCCAGCCCAATTCTGGCTGGAGTATCTGGCGGCATCTGCTTTCCGTCCTTAGCCCATAAGGAAAGCCAGCCTTCGAAGTCTCCAGTGTTACAGCCTATGGCATATTGATTCAGCGTATCCTTTATCGCGGTGATTTCTTTCTCTCTCTCTTTATCCATTCCTTTATCGCTCCAATCTGGAAGTTTAACACTTCCAGCTGTAATATATAATCATGGTTTGATAAAAAACCCCCGTAATTAATTATGACTCGGTTATGACAAAATATCATCCAGAGCGACCTCGAAGATGCGAAAGAATAATTTCTAATCCCTCAGTGTACTAGATTTATTGCTGGATGAATGCATAATCAATCCCCTCTGGAGATGAATCTTGAATGCAAACCCCAACGTTTAGAGATGTACTGGCCGCTCAGAATCGAATCAGTCCCTACTTGAAACCCACTCCAATGCATTCCTACCCCGCTATCAACGAGATTGTCGGAGCAGAGGTTTACATCAAACATGAGAACTCTCATCCTATAGGAGCCTTCAAGGTACGTGGAGGTGTCAACGTGATTTCGCGACTCTCTGACAAAGAGAAGGAGAGTGGAGTCATTGGAGCCTCTACGGGGAACCATGGCCAATCAATTGCCTATGCATCAAGAATCTTCGGAGTCAAAGCTACCGTTGTTGTACCAGAGAGGTCGAATCCCGGAAAGGTCGCCGCAATCAAGGCACTGGGTGCAGAGATAGTTGTCCATGGTGCGACATATGATGAAGCGAAAGCCCATTGTGAAGCACTAGCAACGAAAAGAGGATATCGCTATATCCATTCAGGAGATGATCCAGATCTCATAGCTGGTGTAGCAACCCATGCTCTTGAAATGCTTCAGGAGGAGCCGGGGATTGAAGCAATCATTGTGCCAGTGGGGGGAGGAAGTGGCGCAGCTGGCACCTGTATCTCTGCTAAGACCATCAATCCTGGAATAGAAGTTATAGCTGTGCAATCTGAGGCATCACCAGCAGCCCATGACTCATGGAGGCTTGGGGCACTTGTAGAGCGACCCAATCGCACCTCAGTTGAAGGCCTGTCGACAGGCACTGCATTTGAGCTTCCACAGAGGATCTTGAAACAACACCTTGACGACTTCATACTCGTTAGTGAAGAAGAAATCATGAGAGCAGTGGTTTGGATGATACAACATGCACACACTCTTGCTGAAGGGGCTGGAGCCGCACCTCTTGCCGCTGCATTCAAGATTCGGGAGCATCTGAAAGGAAAGAAGGTAGGACTCATCTGCTCAGGGGGGAATTTGTCTATTGAAAAATTGCGAAAAGCTCTCGAATTTGCAGAGTGAATAGACCGCTGAGTAAGAATCACCGAATGTCCAATCACAGGATAGGCACACATTTCTATTGCTGGTGTGTCTTCTGAGCACTAGTGAGGCAGATGCTGTGACAAACGGTTTGCGTTTCACAGGGGCATCTCTGATGCTTCTCCTGTTGGGCTGTACAGGACTCTTGGTAGGAGGAATCTTTGGATACTTGAACTACACTAATCCCTACTCGTATGTTCCCACCCCGCAGGTTGCACTGATTGACTCGAATGTCATTCCCGCCGCCAACTATACAATAATCTTCGTCCTAGACGGAGTAAGAGCTGATTTCTTCTATGAAACCCGCAAGTCAGGCATCGACGCATATGGCGATTGGGCCAACTTCACAGATGTGCAGTGTTCAAGCCTTCTCAGCGTGAGCAGGGCTGGCTATGGTGTCATATCCTCAGGAGTCAATACATCCGAGAGCCAAGTCATCTCGAACGATCATGCTGGCACCTTTGATGCAGACTCCCTCTGGAATACCACTTTGAGGAATGGTGGAACAACTGCCTTCATCGGCAGTGATACCTGGTATGAGCTGTTTGGAAACTGGATGAATTACTCGGTTTCGTTCCGAAATACATACCCAGGTGAGGCCACAGTAGCTATTAATGTCACATCCGGCGGAAGTCCTATTGAAGATGACATTCCTTCCTACAGCGATGCAATTGCATCAGACTATGCTATCCAAATAGCCAACGGCTTTACTCCAACACTCATGGTCGTTCACTTCAGTGAAACCGATGAGATTGGGCATGAGCTGGGACCACTGTCAGATGAAAATCGAGTCGCCTTGGAAAGACAGGATTCATACATCACTCAGATCCTCGCTGCATATGATGCAGTGGGCATCCTGAATTCAACCCTGGTTATTGTGACATCAGACCATGGACAAGTTGCATTTCCTGATCGAGGTGGTCAGCACGGTGGAACAGAACGCGCAGCCCTACACATTCCCCTCCTTCTAAGAGGACCACACGTGCTCCCTGGAATATATGCGGATTCACGTCATCAGAACTCGATTGCACCTACTGTTTCCGTACTAATGGGTTGGGCCATCCCATCTGACGCTTCAGGTTCAGCCCTCTTTGAGTGCCTCAATCTTTCAACGCGTGAGGAGGCGGTGCATAGAATAAATCAGGCGGGCCTACGCTTGAGACAGGCTACCTCTCGTGTCCAGACCATGGGCTATGCCTATCTCTTTGAGTCACACCTAGATTCAGCTGGGGCAGCTCTCTCTGAAGCTGAAGCAAACTATGCCTCGAGCGAATATGAAGCCGCCTTAACCTATGCTAAATTGGCTGAGTCGCAGTCCAATGCAGTTCTAACAACGTCCTGGAACTCGAAGGTCAGTGAAGAGATATCACTCCGATTTGTTGGGCTCCTCATTATACTAGGAATACTATGCGGAATCATCATGATTTCATCAGGTGGAAGGAGCAGGCTAAGGTTTCTGTCCGAAGAGCGTGTATCTATCACACTATCGATACTCGCTTCGTTACTTTATCTAGCTCTGCTAGCATTGATTCCAAGTCTATCTGGTTGGCAATTCTCAGCAAGCTACATTGCTGCCTACCTCTATGAGTTCATCTACCTCATTTCAGCGGCTTCACTCGTTTCCTTTTTCGTAGCGTTCGTAGTACTGAACATTCTAGCAAGAGTTACATCGAAAGATGTCAGTCAGTTGAACTTGTTGGACATTCTGAAACGATTTCTCCTCATCACAGTTACAGTCTACCTTCTCTCATTTGCATTCTTCGTGGGAATCAACAGTTTCGGACTACCTTGGTACTCCATCGACATCACGGTCCCCTTGATGTACTTCTTCATCCTTCTTAGCGGAATCTTCTTTGTAGTCTACGCTATTATCTCGATACTTGTTATCCAATGGTTTCAGAAAAGCAGCAAAACAAAGGGACTTCAAACATGATGTTCCATGCATTCATAATGGCTGCTCAGATTGGTCATTTGTATGATCTATACAAATCGAATTTCCAAGTCATATCCACACTCACTGCATTTTCCATCAGTTCCGGTCGAAACATTTCTTGAGAACAATCTTAGCCGTTCATAGCAAAGCGTACCACAGCTGGGGCAGATTGTGTCTTCAAGCCCTTTTCTGCCCACATTGCCAACATAGACGAAATCAAGTCCTGTCTTCCTAGCCAAGTCTCTTGCCTGTGCTAATACCTCCAGTGTGGTTGCTGGCGCAGTGTATTCAAATGCAGGATGATACCTATTCAGATGCCAGGGCATCTTAGGTCCACAGGATTCTAGTATCCATCGAGCTAGGGTTTCCAAACAAACTATGTCATCATTGAGTCCTGGAACAACGAGAGTTGTTATTTCAACGTGAACACCCCTCTCAACCATAAGCGTCACATTGTCCAACACCGGTTGGAGTTCGATTCCGCACATCCTTCTGACTTGAGGCTGGCAACCTTTCACATCGATATTTGCTGCATTAAGTCCAGCATCTATCATGAGGTCTAGAGCCTCTGGTGTCATGTAGCCATTAGTCACAATCGTGTTGTACAGATTCCTCTCCCGCGCTTTTTTGAACACCTCGAGGTTCCACTCAAGCATTAAGGTGGCAGCTTCATTGAAGGATATGGACACTCCATTGCTCCCCCTATTCAAGGCCATAGCGACGAATTTCTCGGGACTTACATAGTTGGTCAGCTCTGGAGTGGGCCTACGTTTTGATATGTCGAAGTTCTGACAGAAAGGACATGATGCATTACAGCCCCAACTCCCAACTGTGAGAGCCATTGTCCCCGGAGCATAGTGAAAGAAGGGTTTCTTTTCTATAGGATTGTTACTAATGGAGGAAACATTTCCATAGACGAGCGTCTTCACGGAGTTATCGATGTTTATCCTAGTGCCGCATACGCCCACTTTGTGTTTTTGAATAAGGCATCTGTGAGAACATGTGAGGCATCGTACGGCTTCACCATCCTTCTCCTGAAGGATTCCCTCACGTACTACTTGAGGGTCAAACTGGTCGACCTGGATCTTGCTCAAAACAGCTTACCATTGCTCTATATGGTCCTCTTATATTATAGTGATTGTCATTGTCAAAGAGGAGAGAGGAATATGAAAGACAACACCAAGAAGGCCGCCATTTCCCTCCTTGCAACCAGCGAATGTAATCTTCTGTATTCTCTCAGGGGCCTTCGTTCAGAGGATATCTACAGACAGGCACAGCCTGAGCTTAATAGTATCGGGTGGATTTTTGGTCATTGTGCTGTACATATGGACTGGGTTCTCAGTCTTATTACAGAAGGAACTCGGGCTTTTTCTGAAGAGGTCTGTTATTATTACAGATATGGCACGACGAAATCAGAGATTCTTGATGGAGGGACGCCTATCTCATTTAGTGACCTCCTAGACAGCTACCTGAAGGTATCAGAGTCATTTCTCACTTTTCTGACGGAGATAGAAGAGGATACGTTATACAAGGCTTTCCCAGGTGAGCCTAGTGAAGACTTGATGCAGACAATCCTGCGTGTTTCACTTCACTTCATGGGCCATGCAGGCCAGATTGTCCTCATTAGACGGGCTCTTGGGAACCCTGGACCTAGCTTCGTGTCTGGGGTGAAGAAGGATTCCAGGGAGCAAATCATGGCTGATTGGCATGACTGGTGGAGAAGCAACAGAGAGTCGTTTCAGGACTAGGGTAGCGTTCTAAACCCTGGACAAATCGTTCTAATCCATGGTATTATTTTCATAGATAACTAACTCTCCATCGGCTATCTATCTTAGACGATAGAAAAAATTACAATTCAGGTTGGATATTCACGTGGATCAAGTGTTCAATGATACCGAATCGGAACCCATAGAGAAGGAAGTAACCCGTCCCTCAAGTAGCAAGCAATCTAGAGTGTCAAGCGTCATCGCAGCTCTGTTGCCCTTTGCACAGTCTATCCCTCCGCTCACAATTTGGAGCGGCTTAATGACGATACCTTTCATCAGTTATCTCGCGCTCCTCTTTACATCAAGTCCCTCTCAGTTCTTTGAAGCTGTTGTCCTCATCTTCTTTGGCGGATTTCCATGGGAGCAAATCTTAGCAATTCTTGGGATTGGCCTTCTCGTCTATTCAATTGTACATATGAGATTGGCCAGGAAGGAGGGTCTTATCAAGAGTGGTCCATATAGTCTCGTCCGTCATCCACAATATTTAGGCGTAGTTCTCTTCACCCTCACACTGACGACTCGCAGCTACTGGATAGGCAAGAACACCTTTGGCATGAGCTGGATTAGTCCGGAACTCACCATTGTCATTTGGTTTGGCACTCTCGTTGCCTATGTCATTCTGGCTTTAGTAGAGGAAATTCATCTCTCCAAGAGGTTCGCATCGGAATATGAGGAATATAGGGACGAAACTGGATTTATGGTTCCCTTCGTGAGGACTCGGAATCGTGCTCTTGAGATCATCTTGTCAGTACTGATTCCAGCACTCCTTCTCTTTACAATACTCCTTGCCGCTCCCCCATATCCTCCACTACTCTAGCCTCGGAGGGCAACCTCATACAGCTTACTCGGGTGCAATCCAAGGCTATTTTCCCACAGTCGTCCACACGACTCGCACTCAAAGAACGTAATGCCCTCACTAACATCATGACCGCAGTCTGGGCAAACGCCATGTGCTTTCCTACTCATTCCTGCTACAATCTTTTCAGCTACTTCTATCATATAGTCTGGCACATCTCATCGCCATTGCCCTTAAACACTGCGTGTGGATCTGGTGCTAGATATATCGTATGGAGGACTCGGATGGCATTGACTTCTTTTACCTGCTAGCATAGACATCCCTATGATTTGCCCGTATGACTTTCTTGTCTATTTTCCCTACACTTGTCTTGGGAATGGCCTCCACAAACAGGACTTCGTCGGGAAGCTGCCACTTGGCAAATCTCTTGCCAAGATGTTCCAAGATTTCGTTTTTGTGCACTTTTGTCTTAAATTCATCACGCAGAACTACCAGAGCTAGCGGCCGTTCTTCCCATTTGGCATGAGCTACACCAACAACCGCCCCTTCAAGAACTGCAGGATGATTGACTATCTCGTTCTCCATGTCTACAGAAGAAATCCATTCTCCGCCGCTTTTAATCAAGTCCTTTAGTCGGTCTGAAAGCTTCAGGTATCCTTCAGAATCAATGGCTCCTACATCCCCGGTTCTAAAGTATCCGTCTTCGGTGAACTGGGTTTCAGAACCTGGAGCATCATGATATTTTCCCAGTACCCACGGTCCCCGGAGGAGTATCTCTCCAACAGATTCGCCGTCATGTGGAAGCTCCTTGCCACTTGAGTCTACTATCTTGGCATCAAGCCCCACCACAACGAACCCCTGTTTCTTCTTGAGTTCCCACTTCTCTTCCTCAGACAGATCTCTATTCAGCCAAGGTTTGGACAGGTTCAGGGTGACAATAGCCTGAGCTTCAGTAGATCCGTAAGTGTGAATGATTTCCGCCCGGGTCGCATCCCAGTAGCTTTTCATCATGGATAGCGGCGGCTCTGAGCCTCCGCAGAGAAAACGCACTCCTGACAAGTCTGGTCGAGGATCCATCTTTAGAAGGGGTTCGAGCATTGCCCTCAAGATAGAAGGCACTCCACTAGACAGCGTCGTCTTTTCCTGTACCAGTATCTTGACGAGTTCATCCAAGTCTTCCAAGCTGTACCGCCCTGGGAAGACCAGCTTTGCGCCAGTCAAAGCGGCGGCATAGGGGGTGCCCCATCCCAGGACATGAAACATAGGAACAATCTGGAATACGCAGTCTTTCACGGAGATCATAGCGTTGAGAGCATACATCATGGCCTGTAGGTACACATCGCGATGAGAATAATATACTCCCTTGGGTTTTCCTGTGGTGCCGGTTGTATAACAGGCGCTAGA
>JBHLQK010000026.1:0-21059 GCA_048884925.1 Candidatus Thorarchaeota archaeon | reverse complement strand
TGACAGGTTCCCGCACAATGACGGAACCTGGGTGGAAACACTGGCCTAGCGAACCACTTCATAGCTAATTGCATGCGGAAGTGATGACAAAAAACTTACCCCAGGGGTAACAGAGTTGTCGCGTGCAAGAGTTCATATCGACCACGCGGCTTGCTTCCTCGATGTCGGCTCTTGGTATCCTGGCGTTGCATAAGGCGCCAAGGGTGCGGGTGCTCACCGATTAAAACCGAACGTGAGCTGGGTTTAGACCGTTGCGAGACAGGTTGGTTTCTATCTATTGGCGCTGTTGGATGTCTGATGGCAAGGGGAAGCCGGTACGAGAGGAACGCTTCGCCGCGACCTATGGTGTACCGATTGTCTGAGAAGGCACTGTCGGGTAGCTAAGTCGTAATGGATAAACGCTGAATGCATCTAAGCGTGAAGCCAGACCAGAAAAGAGACATCCACTTGCTAGACGACCCCGACCGACGGGGCGACGGGGCTGGTGACAGCAACGTTGAGTCTAGAAACGAGGGCTCTGGTAGAAGACCAGGTAAATAGGGCAGGGATGTAAGTACCAAGCTTCGGCGAGGTATTCAGTCCACTGCTACTAATGCCCGAGGCGTGTAGTCAGAAACAGTGGCTCGCGCAGTACCTAGAGTTGTCAAGGTTCAAGAGTTGTAACGAATGCCTTCATCCTATGCAGGTCAGCCTCATTGGTTTCTTTTATCCTCGGAGTGAGTTCCAACTGCAATTTACAGAATCAGGATTCTATCTTGCGCTAACGCCCACGCTTTTTAGTGTCCCATTTGAAATGTAATGGCAGTATGGCAAGGCAAAGCGTGAAGATTGGATTTGCAGTGCTCCTGATGGCAACATTGCTTATTACTGCGGTCACCTTTATTCCACTGACCACTGGGATGGAGGGAGTTCAAGTAGCCATATACAGTGACGGAGGAATTCTGGCTGCGAGTCGCTTAGCACTGCATAATATGTTCGAATGGATGCATGCCGAGGTTTCTATCATAGACGCAGTTGATATCAATGGTGGTATACTTGATACTGTAGACATTCTTGTCATGCCTGGTGGCTGTTGGTGCTCTGACCGGTGTCTAATCTTGGGCGAGGAGATGGACATCATCCGCGATTTCATTGAGAATGGGGGGTCTTACTTTGGCATTGATGGAGGCGCGTCTTATGCAACAAGCTATAGGCTTGATATCTTTCACGGAATACTCTGTCCGGACGCATGTGGCTCAGGCCACTTCCTGCAGGAAGTGGCGGTCAATACCAATCTGAATATTCCTGACCTCTCTCAAGAACCTGAATCATACGAGATTCTCTACGAAGATTCTGGTTATTTCAATGCAGAGGACATGAGTAGCATAGCCACGGTAGCCACATACGTCAATACAAGTTTGTCATGCATGATTGTCTTCAAGTTTGGAAATGGAACGGTCTTTCTCTCAAGTCCACATCCTGAGTACGAAGAGGGCAGTGATAGAGATGGAACTGATATTTATGATTCGCTGCTAGATCCTGACTCCGAATGGGATTTCATGTTGAGGATATGCGAGTGGCTTGTTGATGAATCGTGATGGAAGAAATCAGAAACACAATGGTATCACCCAATATGCAAGAAATGTGGTCAGAAACAATGGCTCGTGCATTCTGTAGAGTTGTCAAGGTTCAGAAGTTGTAACGAATGACTTCATCCTATGCAGGTCACCCTCATTGGTTTCTTTCTATGACCGATGACTTTGACATCTAGCTCTAAACTACTCAAAGGTTATCAGTTTCATTTTGCAATACTCAAGTGAGAGTGACTATTTGTAGACTAGCTGAGCTGAGAGGAGTATGCAGTCATTTACAATAGAATCGAGCAACATCGAGAGAGCAATAGAGATCTTGGCTTCGTACTATTCATCAGTATATCATGACTTTGTACTTGTAGGAAATCAGGTAATCGCAGGAGTCGTTGTAAAGGAACAAGCACCCCACACAATTACAACGATCCTTAGAATATCCGAAGATGAATCCTCATATAGTGTCACAATAGTTGCAAGTGGTGGGAATTGGAGTTTATTTCGTCAAAGAGAGCTTTCTCAACTTGAAATAGCAACTAAGGACTTCATTGAGAACCATATTAAATTCTTCAAAAAAAGGGATGTGATGGACTGGCCATGTAGCAACTGTGGCGAACCCTATGCATATCCAGTTCTTAGTGCAGATGGTAGGTATAGATGCCCAAAATGCGCAAAACCGGTAGATCAAATAGCCTCTCAATGACTCCTTGGTCCCCAGGCCTCATGCTTTCGATTTGCGTTGTACAGAACCCATATAGTGTGATTGCTTTACAGTCAGTCGAGAGTTGCAGAAATGCTGATAGACATGCATTTCCAGGTGGGGTCATAATTTCTTCATTCATCTCAACTCGAGCCATATGTGAAGCTGCTCGTTTAAGACATATGAAAGTCCCTTGCAGTTTAACTTAGTTTCCTTTTCTTTTGACTAAAAGTTTATTTCAGCAATTACGCATATGTTTCACAGAAAGACTTTGACAGAAAGACAATCGGAATCACAGAATCACAACGTGCGCTCATTCAGACGTAGAATTGGTAAGATTGCTTTAGTTATGGGTATGTTTCTCATTTTATCATTCGTTATTCTTGGGGTATGTGTATCCCTAGTCGCCGCATATACTGGCGCAGCAGGCATGAATCAAACGTATCTCAATATCGCAATACCCGGCTTTGTAATGGGTTTCCTGTTGATAATGGTAGGACTTGCTGCTGTGTTGTTGCCTGAAGGTTTCTCCAAAGATGGACTTTGGAGTATGAAGGTTGGACCATACAAATAATAATCGCAGGGTTTTTGGTTGAGTTTCTACCTGAATAAGACGAACTGTGCAGATTCAAGAAGTGCTTTAATGATTCGTAAGACCTTGCTTTTCAGAAACCTAACGGACAATATTCCAAAGAATGTTGGATTGTACTCAGTGGGCATCTTGTTTCTTGTCATCTCTGGATACTCATTCGAATTGATCAACATGGGTTTTGGTTTGATTGCGTTCATCATTTCCTACTCATCAGTCTATGTGTTCAATGATATATTCGATATCTCTGAAGATGAAGGATTGCCTGCAAAACGCACGAGAAAACCACTGGTTCAGGGGTCAGTTGAGAAGTCCGAGGCTATTATAATCTGTCTTGTTCTTCTAATCGTGGGTCTTTCGCTCTCTCTCCTCCAGAACTCGATATTCTTTGGAATCCTGTCTTTTCTGATTATCATTAATGCTCTCTACTCAATTCCAATAGTCACTCTTTCTAGAAGCCGATTGACTCCGCATGAAACTGATCAACAGGATAACACACATGACATCACACGCCCTATAAGTTTCAAGCATACAATCGCAGGCTTGCCACTTGTTTTTGTCATGCAATTTCTAAAGATACTTCTTCCTTGGACAATAACACCAGAGCTTGTTCATTTCCCATTTCTATTTGCAGTGGGATTTTCTCTCACATATGTGGTTCTTTTCAAGGGCTATAAGATGGATCGGACCGTGGGCGAGTCCGTAACGCATGAGCCATTATTATTTAGCGCTGCAGTAATCGTATTTATCCTCTCGATGTTGGTGCATCCAGAGCCAATATTGCAGGCATCCATTTTCTTCTACCTTCTTGCAGGTGTAATATTCTTCAGGAAACATCATTTGGTAGATAAGACGGTCATAATCTTAAGTCCGGTCTATATCATAGTGGGAGTCCTCATTCTGTTCTGGATGATATTATACATCTAGGGGTGCGCAAAGTGTCTTGGAGTAATTAAGTCAGAATCAGCTCATAGAACACCATATCAAGACCCCAGAAGTGCCTTCTCATATATCCACATTTAGTGAAACCAAATTTCTCATACAGTGAAATCGCCTCCTTCATGAATGGGGCTGTATCAAGCCAGACTTTCAGCAGTCCATTTTCTTTTGCGAACTCAATTACTCTTTCAGTAAGACTAGCGCCAATACCCTTGCCTCTGTGAGCTTTGTCCACAGCCATATGGGTAAGCTGGCAACTTCCATGCATAAGCCTACACCCCACAACGCCATCTATGCTGTCCCTTAGGACAGCGACAAAATAGGTTTCCTGTTTCATCCATTGCCTCATTAAATCCTCAGATGGCTGTCGGGATTCTTTCAATTCTTTTGGAAATTCAGTGTCGTATTCATCCCAGACACGTTTGTACAGTGCTGAGATTTGCTTCGCATCTGAAATGACCGCTTCTCTTATCAAATGGGACTTCTGTGAGTTCATTCTCTCCTGCGGTCGCATGCTGTGCACCTATTCTTCCTTCAAGTAGAATTTTGCTATAAAGTCATATGACCACCATTTCACCTGGAATCCTACGGAATGCTTGCACCTCTCCTATATGCGATGCTCCGACAAGAAAACGGGTTAGCCGCTCAACGCCCAAACCTGCTCCAGCACTTGGAACAAATCCTGCTCGCGCGAACTCAAGATATGGTTTGTATTCATCAATGCTGAGACCATCTCGTTTGATTCTCATTAGGATTCTTTCAAAATCCCATTCTCTTTCTCCTCCACTAAGAGCTTCGCCGAATCCCTCAGGGTAGATTAGATCATAGTTGCGGTAGGAACCGGGCTTCTCTGGGTCTTCTGCATCATAGAACTCTCGTTTGTGATTCAATACCCAGAATGGATCTGTTGCCTTCTGGCTCGCTAGCTTCTCCCAGTCTGTCCCATATCTGTCAAGGAGTTGGTCTGTTGAATAGACCGCGAATTTCCTGGGAATCTTAATCTCTCTATTCCAAAGCGCAAGATCTTCGCTGCAATCTTCATTTACTCGGTTTATGGTCGCGATAACAGCGTCTTGAACCAAGTCGAACACATCTTCCTTGGATGCACGAGCAAGCTCGAAGTCAACTTGAGAGAACTCAAAGAGATGAACTCCACTATCTCGATTCGCTGGACTCTCCAGTCGCACGTTAGGCGACACTGTAAAAAGCTTCTCAACACCGGAAGAAACCATTATCTGTTTATGTAGAATCATGCTTTGAGTCAAAACAAGTTTCTGGCCTTGATATTCAATTCTTGGCATGTCAATAATAAGGCTTCCAGGATCAGGTCCTAGAGGGTCGGATGCTGTGCTTAAAATGACCGGCATTATCTCAATGAGCCCTCTTTTGCGGAAGGTTTCTCTTATCGTTTCGAGTGCAATGTTCTGCACTCTTAGTGCTGCGATTAGCTTTTCATTCTTCATAAGACTTTGAAGACAGACTTGAATTATAGAGATATTTCTGAATGAATGGAAATTTCTTCATTTTCTTATTGTTTTGCTTGGCGAAAACCGCAATTCTTTCTATCATAGAAACATTAACTCAACCTAACTGTGTGTTACTTTTGTGTTGGTTTCGTCGTTGGGTGACGCAGCATTAGAGTATCTGAGATTGTATTTACATCCAATTCATGCTTGGGAATATTCAATTGCAGAGAAGTGCATCAAAATTCATTTGAGTTTAGTTTTAGAACTGAGCTAGGCATCTACTTAGGTGCAGATATGCACCCGAGGTGACATCAGTTATGAATCGGGAATTAGTTCAGGATTGGCCAGAACTCGCTTGGAAATCGGCAAGACCAGATCTCACCTCTGGAATTCTCGCGTGTAGACTTGTTCCCACTGGAGCTGTTATACAGGCTGTCATGCTCACGAAGGTTGAGCCTAGAGGTTTGTTTTCCATTCATGCCGACGAATATAACCATGTCTTTCTTTTCATTGGAGGGACGGGTAAAGGTTGGGTAGGCAATGAATCATATGATATCAAGCCAAAGATGCTTGTTAGAGTCCCAGCAGGAACATCTCACGGCTATCAGAACACTAGTGACTCGGACCTTTTCCTGTTGACAATCAACTACTCGGAATTGGATAGTTCCTAAACCTGCCCCTGCTATTGAATCTCAACTCGCAGCCAGAGATTGAGATTTCTAATCTGATCTGACGTAAACTGCATCTGAATTTCCCCCGCACCTCTGGCCTCTAACCAAGGAGTCAGGCTGCACCGATAAATATACGCTCTATTTATCAGTTCTTAACTTCTGAAAGCACGTAATGGACTCAAACAAGATTCAATCTTTTCAATCAGGTGATGAAGAAGAGATAGTCAGGGTTTTTGAAGCAGCATTTGGCAAGGCTGATTATTACTTCCCACGAAGTGTTTCATCTTGGGTCTGGAGATATGTACAAAGACCTGGGTTCGATTCCGAGTCCATCCTAATGATCCGAAAGGAAAACACACTGGTTGCCGCATTATCAATGACTTATGGAACAATGATGGTCAATAACGAACCTAGGAAGATTGCCCTGATTGATGATGTTTCTACTGACCCCCAATGGCAGAAACAGGGATTTGCCACAGCACTTCTGAAGCATGCGATTGCTCGTGCTAAGGAATTGGGTTGTTGGGGGATTCACCTTAGCGCTGATCCAGAGGGTTCAGCCATTCGAATATACAGAAATGTTGGTTTTGAAGTTGTTACCTTCTGCATTAACATGCTGAGTGTTCTCAAACATAGACATGCAGCAAGACTCGGAAAACGTCGCCAAGTTGTTCCTTTACTGGCATTGAGCCTCCTGGATGCCTACAAAAGCGTACGTATTGACAAGAATCTTTGCCAGGTCGAAATAGTTGAGGGAAGCACAGCTGGCGATGTCGCACAACGTGCTCAAAATGAGTTTGAGCTTCGTAATGGGACACTTTTGCTGGATGCTGAATATGTTAAATGGATGACAGACAAAAGACCTGATGGAGCGCTTAAGGTAGCATCTATCACCAAAGATAATGAGTTCTCTGGGATGTTCACAGTATCATCCTCCGATTTCTCTGGACCTCGGACAACAGATAGGATGGCTGTGATTGGCAACCTGACTCTCAGTGGAGCAATGCAGACCAAGAATGCCATCGCAGCAGCTCTCCATGGTGCAAAGGAGATGGCTAGGAATATGCTGAATTGTCCAATGATTAACATGTTTGTTGACCAACGTGATGAACTCCTCAGACATGCGTGCAAGAAGGCTGGATTCATTGAGATTGGTAAATCCGCTTCCATGATTCATCCTCTCAATATGACTGAAAATCTAGCTGAGATTAAAAAAGGGGTCTGGAGTCAACCAGTTGAGACCACATCATCGAATCCATGAACTCTATATTAGGCGTATCGTCTAGTTTTTCTATCATAGCTGCATGTGAGTAGGATGGATGATTCAGTATGCTTCATGGATTTTTGAGTGCTGCACTAAAACGGCATCTTGACGAAACACAGCCCATATTCAATCATATAGTCGATGAAACCCTCACAAAGGTTCCAATCAAGGGCGGTAGGCCCCTAGGCGAAGTCCTACTTCACATGCTCAGATCCTTGGACTTCTATCTAACAGGCCTTGCAAAGAACGAATGGGCTCCTCTGTCCTATTCGCTTGAAGAATACAAAGATGCTGAAGCCCTGAAGGCACTTACTCGTGAAGTCTTTGATAGAGCGCGTGATTATTTGGATCAGTTAAGCGATGGGGATCTCGAGAAGTCTACTAGTTCGTTCAACCGCCCTGCAACGGCTGCAGAGATTCTTCTAGAAGTGATTGAGCACTCTATCCATCATCGCGGCCAGCTAACAGTCTATTATCGCCTGCTTGGAATCGATGTGCCTGAAATACCGTATATCATCTAAGGAACTCAATAATCAATCCTTTGCAAGAGAGGCGGGAAGACTCTCACCAAACACAGGCTTTGTTTCAAAGGCCATTGGAATGTCTGGATTGTATCTTGGGTCGTTCATGATAAGCCTAGCAATGATATCTTCTCCCTCATTGAATTTACCCCTCATTGTCATCTCAAGAACTGGGCTATAAACGATAAAAGGTGCAAATACTGCAATCATCATATATCTGAATGGCCATAGGTAGTAGTCAAACGTAGGATCCAAGACGATCTGGTACAGCTTAAACCCAATCTCAACCAAGCCCCATCCAAAAGCAAGCAAGAGAAGGCCCTGTCGAATATGTTTCAGTCGCATGAAAAGAGCAAACGTATCATCCTTCCATTCGTCATACTGCACATTCCCTAACGAGTAATCAGAAACTCCACCCTTTCGGGAAACAATTACTGAGAGTTTTCCAATGAATTCCATATTCTCTTTTCCCATAATCACTATTGTCCGAAAACGTCTTTTTACGAACCCCCCGATCGTCACAATTGAGAACACAATCATCACAACAGACCAGACCACAGCAAAGACCGTCATTATTATGGCCACAACGATGAAACACAGAAGTTCACCTCCGCCGCCACTCCCACAATCGCCACAATTCGAGCCTTCAATATGTCTGTAAATCTCGGACTTAACTGTGACAGTACCAGTTTCTTTTGTATGGACTGAAGTGGTTCCCGGATGTATTCCCATAATGGAATTGATTCTATCCTTCACGGAACTTCCTGAAGCACCATAGACACGCATTACCGCGAGTTTGGAAGCTTCTGGTTTCTCTTCTGACTCCAAACTCAATCACCCCAAAACGCAATAGACTTCTTGTACTGCACCCTTATTTGTGCTGCCCCCAGTCAGTGATTGTTTGAAACTGGCTTTTTGATACCAGCTATTCAGTTTCAGCTAGTTTCTTTCTCCATGCCTCCTCGATTTTCTTCTCTCTGTTGTAGTGTCCCATCTCTCCCCTCGATGGACTTGGATTGCCACTATATACAACGTATCCCTCAAAGAGTAGCAAAATAATCACTGGAATGAATCCAGTGAAGTCGCCGCCTATGACAAGTCCTATTGTGCCAACTATTATTGAAGTAACCACGGTCCAAAAGCCCGCAAAGAAGAAGAACCACTTTCTCTTGGGAGGCAGGGCTTTTAGGAAGGTCACATAATCAATCTTGATTGTGGGTTCGTAGTACTGGTCTCTGCACATGCCTAGGAGTCGGATCCCAAGCACCTTTCCAGCAATCACTCGTCCCAAGGGGTAGAAGAAAGCTACAACACCCATGACACATATAAATCGAAAGACAAACTGCCAGATATCATCCATTGTCCACGTCAGAATACTGCTCCAGATGAGGGGTGTTTGAAGAAGCCACAGATAGACAACAAAAGGCACCAGCCCCATGAGAGTCATGACAGCAAGCGAAGGTCCCAGTCGATATGTTCTACCCCTACTGACCTCAAAGAGGATATCTCTTGCTTCAGCTGCTACAATGATTTCGTCATCATTAGGCTGAGGCTCTCTTTTTATTTGACGTACTATTTTCCAGAAGTATTTCCTTGTGTCTGCGGACACATTTTCTGGGTCTTTTCTGACTTCATCACGAATCCGTTCGAGTTCCTGCTGCCTTTCAGTCATATCGACGCACATCAAATCTAGGGATATGCGTCCCACATGAATCCTCTTGCTCACAAGAGCAGTCTAAAAGGGGCTGTCAGGTCTATTAACGCAAGCGAGTTGTAGGACATGCCTAAGATAGAGATCAATCCTGGAGTAGCTCCATTTCCAAAGCCAATCATTCTAGTTGGTGCCATGGTTGAGGGAAACCCTAACTTCATTACAATAGCTTGGTTCAACCGAATGAATGGGGCTCCAAACATATGGGGGCTTGCAATGGGCAAGAAGCAGTACACCCTCGAGGGCATTCGAAAGAACGGTAAGTTCAGTGTCAATTTTCCAAGCGTTGACCTTGTGGAAAAGACTGACTTCTGTGGAATCTACTCCGGAAGAGAGGTTGACAAATCGAATACTTTCGAAGTCTTCTATGGAGAACTGGGAGATGTTCCCATGATCAAGGAATGTCCGGTGACTGCAGAATGTTCAGTCCATGAGATCATAGAACTTCCCAAAACGGCATTAGTTTTGGGAGAAGTGAGGCATGCATACAGTGAAGAACGTTACATGACGGACGGTGCGCTTGATGCGAGAAAGACTAGACCCCTCGTCTTCATTCGGCCTGGTGACCAATATTGGTCACTTGGTGATGCAATTGGAGATGCTTGGTCCATAGGTAAGGTTCTCAAGGATTAATCCTGATGGTATCTATTAAGGCATGAAGCTGCAGTGGTCTGGTGTCTTATATTCAACAAAGCCGTCTGAAATCTATGGCAGATTGGAAACGCTACTTCTTTACAGGCCTCTTAGTGGTCGGAGTCATTCTTCTATCCATGGAAGTTATTGAACTGATAACAGGTGTCCCCTATTTTGGTGGCTATGGCATCTTGGGCTGGCCGTGTTTCCTAGGATGGATCGCCGAAAGGGAGAGAGGTCGAAACTAGCTAATCCTCTTATCCCTTCCCAAAGTGTTTACTCAGCTCCCAGAATGGCGGTACAAGTCCTAACTCTGTAAATATGTCATAGAAGCAAAACGCTCCCCATCGGTCCACTACTTTTCCCTCTGGACTGATATAGAGAATGGTAGCACCCTCATATTCGAACACTTTCTTGGTTGGCTCAAAGCCCCAAGCATTTCCTTCGTGTGTCGCTTTTCCCTTATACCGTACCCACACTCTGTCTTCAGCACCAATCATGTCAACAATCTCATATTTCAAATCAGGAAAGACAGATCTGAAGTACTTTATTTCGTGCTTAATTTGGTCAGGACCGACTGCATCTATTGACACCCAACTTGGATTGTAGTCTTTGTCAACAAGGTCATCAGCCAGAGCGAGGTCCGGCTTACTCCACATCTCCAGGAACCACCTTCTTCCTATTTCCTCGTTCCTCTGTTTCAACTAATCACCAACCTTGAGCGGCAATATTCGACTTCGTGATATTTCAACTCATCCGCCCGGGCATGAAACAGAAACGCATAAAAGGAGTTAACTATAGTTTAGTACAGTGGTTACAATGGCAATCTACATGCTATATCGCAACAAATCGAAAGACGGAAAAAGTGATGACCTCAACGAACTGAGAGAAGAGTTCGAGGCAATCTACAAGAAATACAAAGTGGACATCCTTGGTTTCTGGGAAACCGCTGATGATCCAAATGAGGTCTACTATATCTCAAAGTATGAGGATGAGGCTGACTACAAGAGTACGACTGAAAAACTGCACAGTGATGAGCGCTATGCGGAGCTGACTAAGAAACTTGAGGAAGTCCGTCTAGACTTTCAAGCTGTCAAATTGAATCCTCTATGGATTCCAGAGTAAACTGAAATCAAACGTTAAAGGTCCAATCAGAATGGACTAGTTCATATGCTCGAGCAAATTAGTTGGAGTGCCGTACAGCACCAGGCAGCCCATGGTCAATGAATTTGGAGATTCCGCCATATCTTTATCCTACCGACCCACCAATCGAAAGGCGTGATGTCAATGGAGCTGAGGATGCCATCTCAAGAAGAGATGAAACGATTCATGGACGAAGCCATAGTTGAGGCCCAGAAAGGACTAGACGCAGGAGGAATCCCAATCGGGTCCGTCCTAGTAATAGATGGCAAAATTGTTGGCAGAGGTCAAAATCAACGAATGCAGAAAGGTAGCGCAATTCTCCATGCTGAGATGGACGCCCTTGAGAATGCTGGTCGTCTGTCTCCTTCTGAATACAGCAAAGCAACTCTATACTCCACACTCTCACCATGTGATATGTGCAGTGGGGCTGCATTGCTCTACGGAATCCCCGTGATCATAGTCGGAGAGAACAAGACCTTCCAAGGTCCAGAGGACTATGTTCGAAGTCGTGGAGTTCATGTTGTGATAATGCAGAATGAACGCTGCATCGAGATGATGGACCAGTTTATACGTGATAATCCTTCTATATGGAACGAGGACATCGGGGAGGAAGCGTAATCCAATCTCAGATTTTTCCAAACGCTTTTCGTTTCAGAAATCTTCCGTGCCCTACTTCGCCCACGAATTTGCCATTCTCAGCAACCACTCTTCCTCTAGAAATGGTTACTGCGGGGTAACCCACTAGTTTCCATCCTTCAAATGGACTCCAATCACAATTGGTTTGCAGATTCTCAGCTTTAATCGTGACTTTCTTTTCTGGGTCAAACACCACCAAATCAGCATCACTGCCAATAGCGATAGTCCCCTTTTCTGGATACATACCAAACAGCTTGGCTGGATTGGTGCTGACAAGGGCAACCAGCTGATTCACAGTGAACCCGCGTTTTCCTACTCCCTCTGTAAACATGAGCGGTACCATGGTTTCAACACCAGGCATTCCAAATGGTATCTTTGTGAAATCCCCATTCCAAGCAGCTTTCTGCTGCGTTGTGAATGTACAAGTGTCGGTCGCAACAACCTGAACATCTCCATTCATCAGCCCCTGCCAGAGACGCTCACTGTCATGAGGTTTCTTAATCTGAGGACAGGTTGCATATAGATGTCCATTTTTCCCTTTGAAGACTTCATCATCCAAGAGCAGATACTGAGGACACGTTTCCGCAAAGACCTTTACCCCTCTCTGTTTTGCTAAATGTACTGCATCTGCGCCCTCTCCTGTAGACATGTGCACGATGTACAGCTGGCCGCCTGTGACTTCTGCCCACTTAATGGCCCGAACAATTGCTTCTTCCTCAGTATAGCATGGTCTGGAGAGAGTATGTCCGTATGCCCCCCACTTCTCTTTCTCCTTTGCATACCTCTCTATGAGCATATCGAGTACGTCCACACTCTCGGCATGAACTCCGATGTGGCCTCCAAGTTTCGCAGTTTCTTCAAGGGCATTGAACAGCATACCATCATCAGCCATCCACCCCTCATTCTTGTAGATCATGAACATCTTGAAGGTAGGTATCCCGTAGTCTATGACCTTCTTGATTTCTTTCTGAGTCTGGGCGTTCCAATCAGTAATTGCAGCATGTAGACCATAATCCACACACACCGTTGGGTCTGCTTCTGCTCTGCGTGCCTCAACCGCTTCCATGATTGAGCTTCCTTTAGTCTGGATAGCGAAATCGAGGACAGTGGTCACTCCACCGCAGGCTGCAGCTTTTGTTCCATTCTCAAAGTCATCTGCGGAGATGGTTCCTGAAAATGGGAGCTGCAGATGGACATGCACATCTATACCCCCTGGGAAAACACACTTCCTCTCGGCATCGATGACCTTTGCCCCGTTGTCTGTGCTGAGATTTTGTGCAATGGCTACAATCTTACCATGACTTACCCCAACGTCTGCAGCATATCTGTCAGAGGCAGTAACTATTTCGCCATTTTTAACAATTAGATCAAACTCAACCATGGAAAGACCTCCCTAAACCACTGGAGCCGCTGGCATAAATCGATTTAGGAAAGTCCTTTTAGGTGAATAGATTAGTGGTCAATTTACTCATGCTATTGGAGTGAAGACAATGAGGAATGTGCGTATAGGTCTGGTTCAGGCTCAATGGGAAGGCGATGTTGAGGATGAGGGCAAGACCGAAGAAAACATCGAGAAGATGATACGGAAGCACGAGGGATTTGCAGATATTGCTGTGCAGCAAAAGGTCCAGATTCTGTGTTTCCAAGAGTTGTTCTATGGACCATACTTCTGTGCCGAACAAGACACAAAGTGGTACAAGTATGCAGAGCCAATCCCTGGTCCTCTAAGTGAGCGAATGTGTGAACTGGCAAAAGAGCATGGCTTCATTTTAATCGCTCCAATATATGAAGAGCAAGATGTTGGAGTCTACTACAATACTGCCATCGTCATTGATTCTGACGGGTCTCTTCTGGGCAAAATGAGGAAGATGCACATTCCTCAGATTGAGCCAGGGTTCCAAGAGAAGTTCTATTTCCGACCTGGAAATCTTGGATACCCGATCTTTGAGACATCAGTTGCGAAAATTGGTGTCTATATCTGCTATGATCGGCATTTCCCAGAGGGAGCGCGTGCGCTCGGCCTGAATGGAGCAGAGATTGTGTTCAATCCTTCTGCAACCGTTGCAGGTTTGTCTGAACACCTATGGACAATTGAACAGCCTGCACATGCAGTGGCCAATGGGTATTTTATTGCAGCTATAAATCGAGTGGGGGAAGAACCTTGGAAGACAGGGACCTTCTATGGTAGTTCATATGTTGCTGATCCCCGCGGGCAAATTGTGGCGCAGGGGTCACGAGATAAGGAGGAACTAGTTGTAGCTGATATAGACTTGGACATGATTCGGGAGGTCCGCAATGTCTGGCAATTCTATCGAGACCGAAGACCTGATAGTTATGGGAGTCTCACAGAACTCTAATGTCTTTCACATCCCCTTCTCAATCTCTGAGAATATTTCATCAAGAATTGCGCAGGATTCGTCAATCTGTTCAGATGTGATTTCAAGTGGTGGCTGAAGCCGGATAACATTCCCATCGAGGCCACCTTTGCCCAAGAGTAGTCCCTTATTCTTTGAGATCTCCATGACTTGGACCATTTCCTGTACTGCAGGCTCCTTTGTGACTTTATCACGTACAAGCTCTACTCCGAGCATCATGCCTTGTCCTCGAACCTCTCCAATTATCTTATGATCTTCCTCAAGTGCTGTTAGTTTCTGCTTGAACTCATTTCCCAGTTTAGCTGCTTTTTCTAAATACTTACTCTCTTCGATAATCTCGATGACTGCAACTGCCGCGGCGCAGGACAGAGGATTCCCTCCGAAGGTTGTTAATCCATCTATCATAGTATAATCGCGTATGATTTCAGGACTTGTGATGAAGCCGCCAATTGGGATTCCACTTCCAAATCCCTTTGCCATTGTGATGAAGTCTGGATCTACTCCAGTATGTTGAATTCCCCACCATTTGTTTCCTGTTCTGCCAAATCCTGTCTGCACCTCATCTGATATGTATAGACCCCCATACTCCTTCACAATCTCGTGCACGATTCGGAAATACTCCGGTGGTGGCTTTATGATTCCGCCAACTCCCTGAATTGGCTCAGCAATAAACGCGGCAATAGCATTGTTGGTCTGAGTCCTTATGACCTCACGAAGGTAACGAGCGCATTCGAAGTCGCATTCAGGATACTCCTTTCCAAAATGGCACCGATAGCAATATCCGTATGAGGTGAATCGTACCCCAGGTGGATGGCCTTCAGGAACTGTACGCCAACCTGCACTTGAGAGCTCTCTTGCTAGAGTAGTTCGTCCATGATAGGCCCTCGAGCATGTTACAATGTATGGGTTGCCTGTGTACTTCCGTGCAGCAAAAAGCGCTGCCTCATTGGCTTCGGAACCACTGTTGACGATAAATGACTGAGTTAGACCTGCTGGTGCAATCCGGGCGAGTCGCTTCACAAGCACCGCATATGGTACTGTGGCATAGAGTGAACTTGTATAGACTAGGCGTTCTGCTTGCCACTTGATGGTGGCTACATACTTGGGGTGGTTGTACCCTGTAATCGTAGTGCATATGCCTGCGAAGAGGTCAATATATCGCTTCCCAGAGATGTCCTCAAGAATGGCTCCTTCGCCATCGACAAAGAGCACAGGATTTTTGTAATAGTGAGCTACTGCCGGTGCAAGATGTTCTTTTTCAATATTCAGAATCTCTTCCTTTGAGTATTTTTTCCGCAAATCCTTGGGGACGAGTTCATCAGTCATAGTGTCCACCTTATCATTCCGAACAGAATAATGCTGAGCTAATCGTTCCTAAAGACTTTAGGGGACGACTTCGCACTGCCAGTGTGTTGGAGGATTACAAGGAGATGTCCAGTGACAGGCTTGCAATAGAGTTCGCAGGAATCAACTTCAAAAATCCATTCATGCTTTCGTCTGCTCCCCCAACGATGGATGCAAGACATATGCTTCGTGCAGCAAGACTCGGATGGGGCGGTGCTGTCTTTAAGACTGTCACAGAAGAGCCAACAGTGGACCCACGTACAAGACTAGGTGTGCTGCGAAGAGGCGACTTGCCCATTGGGATGAATAACATCGAGCTGCTTTCAAGAAAGCCACTCTCGACTTGGACCGAGGAATGGATACCCCAGCTCAAACATGAGGCTCCAGATGACTTTGTGCTCATTGCAAGTATCATGAGCAGTCCTAATCCAGAGGGGTGGACAAAGCTTGCTGAAATAATGACCCAGACAGGTGTGGACGGAATTGAGCTAAACGTTTCGTGCCCACATGGCTCTCCTGAGAAACATATGGGTGCGTTCATTGGACAGGATCCAGGTCTTGTCGAGGCTGTAACCAGAGGCGCAAGGAAGGGAACTGATCTTCCTATATTGGTGAAACTCACACCCAACGTAACGGACATGGTTCCGATTGCAGAAGCAGCTGTTCGAGGTGGTGCAGATGGACTATCTGCTATCAACACGGTAGAATCTCTCATTGGTATTGATGTGGAAACTGCAACTCCAATGCCAATCGCATATGGGCCTGATCTGAAGGAGCAACTCAGCACATATGGAGGGTTCTGTGGTCCAGCTGTAAGGCCGATAGGTCTGCGTTTCGTATCTCAGATTGCTCGTGCCATCCCTAAAATCCCGATTTCTGGAATCGGGGGAATTGAAGACTGGAGAAGTGCAACGGAGTATCTGATGGTTGGGGCAAAGACACTGCAGGTGTGCACTGCTGCAATGTGGTATGGTTTTGGCATCATCAAGGATATGACCGCAGGTCTAGAATCTTTCATTGAGCGTAAGGGATACTCAAGTATAGATGAGGTAGTTGGGAAGGCTTTGCCCAAAATAACAACGTGGGAAGCCCTCAGCAAGCTCTCACCAGTAGTCGCTTCAGTGTTAGCTGACAAATGCACCGGATGTAAGAAGTGCGTCATCGCATGTGCAGATGGCGGTTTTGTTGCCATACAGATGAGAGAGAACAAGGCTCTAGTAAACGCAGAGAAGTGCGACGGCTGTGGTCTCTGTGCTGTAGTCTGTGATTATGATGCTGTGGAGTTTGTGAGTTCAAGGTAGTATCAGACTGGCCTGGAGAAGGGCCAGTCTGCCAACCTTCATTGATTTAGTAGACCCATAATCTATCTTCATACGAGTCTGAGTCATCACGTTGCGAGAAGATTGACGCTGACTGCTTACAACCGTTGGAAGTGCTGGTAGAGCAGGCTGAAGCAGAGCTCGCACAGCAGTCATTGCTCAGACTCAATTCATCACAACTCATACTATGACCTCTCCCTACTTGGGCTTATAGGCTGCAATCTTCGCGCTGACTGCGGGACCGCAACCAGCTTCTTCTACAATCTGGACATCCTCAAATCCGGCGTCACGCATATGTTGGAGGTACTCTTCCTTGAGGATGGCACCCCCAATACATCCTGCGTAATAGCTTATGTCATTCCGAACATCTTCAGGCAATGGGGTCTCAAGCACGATATCTGAAACCATCACTCGACCACCGGGTCGGAGGACCCTATAGGCCTCCTGGAAGACCTTGCCCTTATCAGGAGCCAGATTGATGACACAGTTACTGATGATGACATCTACAGAGCTATCTTCCACAGGCAGGTCTTCAACGTCTCCAAGACGAAACTCAACATTCTCAAGGCCTAGCTGTTCGGCTCCATACTTGGCTTTCTCGATCATTGCTGGTGTCATATCCACACCAATGACTCGGCCGGTTTCACCCACTCTGCGTGCAGCGTGAAACATGTCGAGCCCGGCCCCACTGCCTAGATCTAGAACAACTTCGCCCTCCTTGAGGCTCGCCACAGCAACAGGATTTCCGCAGCCAGCAAATGACTCGGTCGCAGACTCTGGCATGTCTTTCACCGAATATCCTAATTCCTCTGCATATGATGTTCTCGGGTCGGATGCTTTCGCTCCGGACTCACAACAACTAGAGGTGGTCTGCTCAGTTTGTTCAGCTGAGGGAGAGGGACAACAACTTCCTCCACTGGGTTGAGCAACTCTTTCATAGTTTTGCTTAACTGCTTCCTTGATCTCTTCAGATGACATTTCACTGACTTTCTTCATCTCTGTCAACGCTTTCACCTTTTATCGGATGACCAATACACTACATATATCGGACGTCCTACATATACATTTAAATGTATCGGACATCCAATATTACCTGTGTCAGACGGTAGTGAAAATGAGCAGTGTTGTCCGCCAGACTGTTGTGACATGCGTGGTATGCTCACATTCCAAATCTTGTGGGAGCTAAGAAATGGTCCTTTGAACGGACAGCAGATTGCTGAGAAGATTGCAGAGCGAAGAGGTACCAAACCCACGCCAGGCACCATTTACCCTGCCCTCAAAGACCTTGAAGATCGTGGAACAATCAAGAGCGAGAAAGACGGACGCCAGAGACTATACCGCCTGACGGAAGCGGGTGAGGCAGGATATGTTGAAGCGGCACGCTATTTCAACCAGGTCTTTGGAGACATCGCAGAAGAAGCAAAGATAATCGTAATGAAGAATGGTGATTGCAGCAAGTGTTGATGATGGCGCAGAACATGGGGGCTTTAAGGCTAAAATATGAGTTGCCATCTGGGTATTCATAATGCAGGCAATTGTGGAACCACGACCAACAGGTCCACCGATAGCATCGTTTATGATTGAGCTAATGATTATCAGCACCATCATTGCCGCCGCTGTGTATCTGATTCACAGACATGACCAATCTCCGTCTGAAGTGCAAGATTCAGGAGGTGCCCGAGTAAAGCCGTGGATGATAACCACAGTCATGCTCATAATTGCATTCTTTGGACCAATCTCTCTCAATATCTATCCTGGGGTGGGATTCATGGGCGGGGCTGTTTACATCTTCAGCATGACTTGGCAAATAACCGACATAGCTACAATGACCATTTTTCCTTTCGACATATCGCTTGTCATGGTGACCGGGTTGCTTTCTTTTATGAGGCCAGTGTATGTATACCAATTGGCTAGATACTACAAGGGAAGAACAACCAGAGGACGTACCATCCTTGTTGGAATAGTCAGCGAACTTCAACTAACAGCTTTCACTGTACTTGCGCTTCTCTATCTACTCTCAAATCCAGTCATGTTATTTGTCTATATGATTGCAATTCCTATACCAGTTCTTCTTCTATTGGGCATTGTTTTCATATGGCTTGTCCCGGTGCCAGAACTAGCTGTGCCTTGGAAAGAACTTGATGATACTAAAGATTGGTGGGAAGAGGAGTCAGAAGAGCGTGTCGAAACGATTTTCGAGGGAAATTAAGCGCTATATCAAGACCGTTTTTCTCTCCTTTCTACTCTTTTCAGCTGCAAAGACCATGAGATGGCTCTCAAGGGTCTCTTCTGGTCCTGATAGTATCCGCTCTGCGTCACTTTCTGAAACCGCTTCTACAAAGGCCTTGATTAGACCATAATCGCCGCCACCATGCTCCTCAAGAGGCATGGAGTTGTCATGAGTAGTATCATAGATTCTTGCCGTGTCAGAAAGAAAGTCGAAGACTTTGATTGTGGTGCCATCACCATATATCTCCCCGCTGGTGCCAAATATGCTGGTCCGTCTGCCCCCGGCTTCTGTGAATGCAGTCATGGTGAATGAGGCTGTTATTCCATCATCAAACTCCATGTTTACAACCTGATGGTCTACAACATCATTATCACATTCGTACACGCATCGACCGTAGGGGCCCGTTGTTATTGCTTCCATGACATTCTCCTTGGTCACTTCTGGAGTTATTACACTCACCGGCCACCCGTAGTTCCCATCCTCCAAGAAGCCAAGATAGATCTTCTTAGCCGAATATGGGCAATTTGGTTCATAATCACAATTAGTACAAAAATCGCCAGCGCCTTCGGGCTTATTCTCCTTCTTGAAGTGGAAGAGTGATCCGAAGGAGGATACCGCCCTGCAGCTTTTCCCAACAATATACCGTATCCAGTCTAGATCATGGCACGATTTTGCCAGCAGCATAGAGGATGATTTGTCTTCCCTTCGCCAGTTTCCGCGGACAAAGGAGTGGGCTTGATGCCAGTAACCAACAGGCTCCAGGCGATGCAGGCTAACCACCTCCCCAATCGCCCCCGAAGCGATTATCTCTTTGAGCTTCTTTGTATATCGTGTGTACCTCAAGACGTGTCCTACTGCAAAGAGTATCTTGCTGTCCAATACTGCTTGGATGATTCTCCTGCAGCTTTCCTCATCAGGTGCGATTGGCTTCTCTAGCAACATGTGATAGCCCTTGTCCGCGAATGCAATCGCAGGTCCAAGATGCATGGAGTCTTGGGTGGCAATCACTACTGCATTTGCAAACCTCTCTCTCTCTGCGAGGTCCTTCCAATCTGTGAACACGTTCTCAGGAGGAATTCCATGTTCCTTCACCATCCGTTGACGATGAAAATCTCGAGGTTCAGCAACTCCAACAACTTTGACCAAGTCTGGATGTTCAATTGCATAGCTGGCGTATACGTTGCCTCTGTTTCCAGCTCCGACGATAACGATTTCCACTGGCCTCATGGTGAGTATCTCCGTCTTCGTCCTGATTCTGCTTTACTCCCTACTTAATCTTCTCCGATTCATTGGTTTCGAAATCAGAATAAAATCCGCTGTATCAGTAGGTTCATCTAGCGCATGTTGTTTGACATCATATCATCCTGACTGAGTTGAATGAAAGACAATGAGCAAGGGAGTCCAACGCATCTTTTCTCAAGTATCTCACACCTATGAGTTGGTCAACCACCTCCTCACATTTGGCCTTGACATTCTCTGGCGAAGAAGAGCCTCTCGTACTGCAGCAAAAGGTGGAGGAGAGAGATGGCTTGATGTGTGCAGTGGTACCGGCGAAACTGCAGCCTACTTGCAGAAACACACAGACAGCAGGACATCTGTGGTCACTGCTGATTTCTCTCTCCCAATGACCAGAGTGGCTCTTCAGAAGTATAAAGCGAAGCAGATTGCCATGACACTTGCTGATGCAAAACGACTTCCTTATCCTGACAATACTTTTGATTTGGTCATCATATCATTCGCCACACGAAACATAAACAAGACTAGAAACGGTCTACTGGAATACCTTCGGGAGTTCAGAAGAGTACTACGGCCCGGGGGACGGTTTGTGAATTTAGAAACAAGCCAACCACAATCACGACTGATTAGATGGCTGTTTCATCTCTATATCCGAATGACTGTAAAGTCTCTTGGGAGTTTCATCTCTGGCTCCAAATCGGGATATGCATACCTTTC
>JBHLQK010000025.1:16919-21409 GCA_048884925.1 Candidatus Thorarchaeota archaeon | reverse complement strand
AGCAGGTTGCTGCGAAGGTAGGAACTGGTGCTGTTCGATATTTGCTCCTGAACGCCTCACCAGACAGGAAAATCATCTTCAAATGGGAGGATGCATTGGACTTCAATGGAGATGCTGCCCCATATCTTCAATATTCCATTGCACGAGCCCAGAGAATACTGGAAAAGGCAGAACAAGAGGATACTCCGGAAGCTAAACTGATCCTACTGGCATCAGAAGCCGAGTTCGCACTCACGAAGGCAATCGCACGATTTCCAGATGAGATTCTGCAGGTAGTTAGGGGCCTGAAGAAAGAAACATGGGGTACAGGTTTTAGTTCCAACAGAATTACTGCGTACTGTTATGAGTTAGCTACACTCTTCAGCAAATTCTATGACTCTTGCCCTGTACTCAAAGCAGAACCGGAATTCAAGGCAGCCAGGCTTGAGCTGGTCAGAGCCTTCAAGACCACGATGGTGAACTGTTTGGGAATTCTGGGAATTCCGGTGGTTGAGCGAATGTGATTAGCCTGAGGTCACCTGTGCAGAGCTGATGACAACTGAGGGACTAATGATAGAAAAGACAACTCGCGAGTCAGCACCCACCATCTCCACTCGCTTCAGCAAATCACGCATATTTATTCCAATGAGTGTGTTCTGTAATGGATGCTTGATCTCTCCGTTCTCGAAGTAAGATCCCTCCATTATCATTGCGCTGAGGTCACCTGTTGTCATGTTTGGCCGGTCTCCGGTGAAGCGACAGAGAACTCCCTTGCCAACTTCTGAGATGAGATCATCCAGTGTCCCTTTACCAGGAGATACAATGAAGTTTGAGGATGAAATCGATGGCACTCCGGAGTATCCTGCACGACTAGCGTTGCCGGTACTCTCTACGTCATCTTTGTTGGCAGTGTAGGAGTTGTGTAGAAGGCTCTTCAAAACGCCATTATCAAGAATCTCAGTCCGTTGGGATGGATGCCCCTCAGCGTCAAAGGATCTAGAACCAATTCCCGATTTCATGATGCCATCATCCACAATTCTCAGGTGTTGTGCTGACACCTCTTCACCTAATGCATCTACAATGTATGAGCGCCCATATTGGACTTCCTCGGCATTTACAGCTCCTGCGAATCCTCCTCCCAGAATCGTGCCGACAGCAAACGGTGCAAGAACAACAGGCAGCTCTCCGCCCTCAATGATTTTAGCGCCCAGATTGCTCAACGTGTTCTCTGCGGATGTCTTGCCAATCCATTCAGGATCTATCTCCTTCAGGTTGCGAGAGAGTTGAACTTCATAGCTTGATGTCTGTTCACCATTTTCTTTGATTGTGGGCTCGGCATACATCCAGATAGACGTGGTGTCAGCAGACCCATTTATTCCGAGTGAATTAACTATGACCTTAGTACCAGCTGAAGAGCTCACTTTGGCCTCCACAGCAACATTCATGCCTTCTAGTCTTAAGCGCGCGGCGTCAACTGCCCGGATGATGATATCAGCGACTTCCTCGGAATCGAGGTCTACAATCTCTTGATCATATAGGCCCTTGACTTCAGGATAACCGCCGTCGAATGAAGGAAGAGTCACGAAGTCTGGGTCAGGCAAAGAGGCTTTGGCGAGCCTGACGGACATCTCTGCGGCTTCAAGAAGGTCATCCTCCTGTACAGTTGTAACATATGCGAATCCGATTTTCTTGCCAACAACTGAACGAATTCCACAACCTGCATCACGTTGTTCCGAGGCGCTCTTGATAGAGTTATTCTCTACTTCGATGGAGAAAGTGCGAAAGGATGATGTGTACACTTCCACTTGGTCGGCACCAAACCCTTCAGCTTTCTTGAGCGCCCTTTCTGCGATTCCTAGCAGCTCTTCTTTCATCTTACATGCCTCCTACTGGAATACTCCTTATTCTGGCATGAGGACCTCCGCTCATGTCAGGAATCATCTGTCCATTCTTGCCACATGTTCCTGCATCCATAAGGAAATCATTACCTACAGCATCAATTTTCGCCAACACATCAAGAATCTGTCCTGCAAGAGAAACATCACGTACCATTTGGCCAATCTCCCCATTCTCGATGAGATATCCATGACTAGCCTGAAACATGAATTGGCCCTTGGAAGGATCGGTATATCCGTAGTTGAAGCTACAGAGAAGCACCCCGTCTTTGGTGTCTGCAATCATCTCTTCAACATCCCAGTCACCTGGTTCCATAAGGGTATTGGACATACGGGCGAGAGGCACATGCATGAATGATTGTGCCCTTGCAGCACCATTTGGCTCCATGTCAAGGCGAATTGCAGTTTCAAGGGTGTGCAGAAGCTCAGTGAGAACACCATCCTTGACAAGGATGCGTTTCTTTGATTTTGTTCCCTCCCAGTCATATTCAAATGATCCTCGCTCACCGGGCATAGTTGGATTGTCACTTAGATTGAGATTATCTGGACCTACGCATTCTCCAATCTTATCTTCGAGGACTGTTGTATGGGCTGGCCAGTTATCTGCTTCACAGGCATGGCCAAATGCCTCATGGACCATGACCCCATTAAGCACCGGATCCATGATGACGTCGTGTGTTCCTCCCTTTGCAGATACTGAAGAAAGTAGATCGATGGCCATCTTGGCTGATTCTTGGCCGATGGTCTGGGGCTGTTCAAGCTCCATCTTTTCAAATCCACCTCTGACACCGTAGGATTTGAACGCCCTTTGTCTGTTGGTGCCATCCTTGGCAGTTGAAACAGAAATAATTCGAGGAAGAGCATTTTCCAAACTCACGTGTGTGCCAAGAGAATTAGCGATATAGAGCTCAGTCCATAAATCCCCGTACACTGTTCTGGTATTGAAGATTCTCTTGTCATAGGCGCGCTGCTGCTCGTCAATCCTCTTGATATACTCAATCTTATCCTCAACTGAAATATCACTGAAGGGCTTCTTCGGCTTGAATCGAATCTTGTCGTTGAAAGCAGGCCCATCCATCTGGAACTTCTCATTGACCTTAGGCCTGGTGGCTTTTGCTAGCTTCGCAACAGACTCTCCGGTGTCTCGCATACCCTTTATAGTGAGGTCTGTAGTTTGAGCGAACGCCCAAGCACCATCGATGAATGCTCGAATGCCGGCCCCTTTCAATCGTGAGGCAATAGACTTCTTTGTTACACCATCGGTCATCTCAATGATAGTAGTGACAGTGTTCTCAATCCTTACATCAGCAAATGTTGATCCAGTCGCAATTGCGGCCTCAATTGCTGCATGAGCCAAGTCTTCCATAAGTATCTCCTTGCAAGGCTGTGTTGGCGTTCAATCTATTATAACTGATATGGACTGGTCAATTTAGCTGGCCAGGGACCCATGGCACTAATACCAGTGTGATACACGGGTTATTCTTAGCTTCTTCTTGATACTCTATAGGCTGCAGGAGGTATACACTTGACCCTAGACTCCTCATCTCATCGATGCCCTGTCTGTCAAAGAAATAGAGCCAGTCATATGTGTGAAGATTGTGGAACAGTATTATGTTCCGAGTGTCTTGACTCCCGAACGAAAGAATATCATATGTGCCGTGACTGTCATGCGACATTGACTACATCCCAGGATGATGAGATAGATGTCTGTCCCGAGTGTGAATCAGAGAATGTTGACGCTGGCAGACGAACAGCTGACATATGTCCGCGCTGCCATTCAACTCGTATTATTTTACTTGAAGAGAGGCGACGAGCTCTGGCGCAAGAACTCAGGCATTCTATTATGAACATTCAATATGGTCATACCAAACTCCGTGAATTTACATCCAAGCTTGACACAGCCAAGAGAACCCTTGTATCTCTCAGAATGGCTAACTTCTTGCATTATCATTGGATTGAGGAGAAAGTCGAGTCAGTACAGGATGAGATGCCAGCGATTAAGAGCAGAATAGGACATCAAGCAGAAATAGTAGCAAAACAGATTGCAGCAGAAACAAAGGGATTACTCGACTATACTAAATGGACTCCGGCTCAGTTCCCGTTTATAGAAGGCGTTCGGAATAGAGTGGAAGAGCTTGGCAACTACTACAAGCAGCATGTGGATGATAGTCTGGATGAGGTCAGACCAAGGCTGAAAGAAGTAATGGCCCAACTTGACGGCTTGAGCTATCACAGGAAAGAATTCACCGAATTCTATGAATACGGAGATCTCTCTGTTAATGAATTGCCTGTTGCTGCTTTGCCAGACATTAGGGTTGTAGGCAGCAACTTCTTGAAGAATGATAAAGCCTACGGCACACTCTTCATTACAAACAAGAGATTATTCCTAGTAGCTGAAACAGGAAGACTGCGCAAGAAGACCGAGATTGTATTTCAATTCCCACTAATGTACCTGAAAGAGATTGAGGAGGATGGCAGACTTCGCAAGAGACTTGTGCTTCGGCTCAAGCAGGGGGACCTTAAGATTTCTTGCAGTGAGGATACAAAAAAGGTCATGCCAGATTATATTGAGATTGCAAGAAGGTTTGAGAAGTACATGCAGAGCGATCTCCAAAG
>JBHLQK010000025.1:0-16819 GCA_048884925.1 Candidatus Thorarchaeota archaeon | reverse complement strand
ACCGTTCATCTAATGAGGAATGGACATCTAGTGCCTGAAGACTTCATCAGAAGATATCGAGGACTAATGCGTGATTCCTATCATACTAAGCGTGAAATTGATCGTGCAACACGTCAAGGTCAAGGATATAGATGGTGACTAGATACCTAGTTCTCGTTCCAGGTCCTTGATGTCTTTCTCAAGTGTTTCTGACTCAGAAACAGGTCTAGCAACTACTGCTGCCTCGGACAATCCAATTTCCACATCAATCTCCTGCATCGCGGATGCTAAATCGTCCGAGCTTACTTCCATGCTTGCATCAAGTGCATCTGCAGATATTGCACTTTCAATCTCAAACTCATCCAAACGGCGAGTAATCTCATCAACATTCTCAACGAGCTTGCGTGTATCACTCGTGTCACCAAGCATCCCGAGAATCTTTGCAACCTCCTCAAGAGCGCGACCTGTTTTAGCTGATGTCTGCGCGCGATTGAGATGAGCCAATATCTTGAGAATTTGAAGCCTTGCCTTGTCTGTGGAGAGAGCGTAACGCCTAAAGCGTACCATCTCAGTGGCATAGGTTTTGAAGGCATCTGATTGTCCGGCTTGGCGGGCTTTTATAGCTCGAGCACGCGTATCGCGCTCTTCCTTCTCCAGCTTGTTTCTCTCACGAGCAAGCTGCTTAGATAGAATTCTGAGTTGGCTGGAAACCTCTCCGCTGTCGGGTCTTTTCCGACCCCATCTGAATGCCTTTCTGAGTGAATCCAAAAACCTCACCACTTGACTAGGGCCTCGGCCCTATAAAACTAGAATAAATGTTCAGCGTTTAAACCTTCGTAGAGCATGGTAATTCCCCTTCGTACATTGTCAATCAATCTCAGTGTTAGCAGCGTATAGTGATAGTCACACAGAACTTATTATCATCACAGGTTCCTGTTAGACCTGAATTGGAATGTCAGATAGATTGGACCAAGGCCTGAAAAACCTGCTAGATAAGGCCATAGAGTTGGATCAGAGAGGAATGAAGAAGGAAGCTGCTCAGTACTACCTGAAGGCAAGCAAGATTCTGATCAAGCTATCAAATGCCGCATCTCTGCCCTCAGTTCAAAAACACTATCTTGACAGAGCGCAGGAGTGCGTTGACAGAGTACGTTACATATCAGGAATTAAGAAGAAGGCCAGAGGGCCTCCTGACGGACTGACCACTCCACCCGTCTTTAGTCCAGATGTTGGTTCAGAGCCCGCAATGGAAAAGACGGCAGAGGTCGAAGCAGAGGTAGATGAGGACACTCGAAGACTTCAGGAGATGATATCTGACACAATCATTACTGAGAGACCCAGCGTCAAAATGAGTGATGTTGCGGGACTATCAGATGCCAAGCAAGCTATTCATGATGCGATTATAGCACCCATGAAGCACCCTGAGCTCTTCAAGGGCAAGTCTCGTCAGCCCTGGAGAGGAATATTGTTTTATGGCCCAGCAGGATGCGGTAAGACTTTGATCGCAAAAGCAGTCGCATCGGAAGTAAATGCCACCTTCTTCAATGTGTCTGCAGGCAATATTGTAAGCAAGTGGCTAGGTGAATCTGAGAAACTAGTTATGAATCTCTTTGCTTTGGCCAGACGCAATCAGCCCGCCATAGTATTCATGGACGAACTTGATTCTGTTGGCGTTTCGAGGTCTGGCGATGATGTAGGCGGAGAGAGGAGACTGAAGACTCAGCTTCTAACTGAACTACAAGGACTTGCCAGTGACCTGGAAGACAGAGTAACGGTGATTGGAGCTACTAATCTCCCATGGGAGTTGGACTTTGCACTTCGGTCTAGGTTTGAGAAGAAGATTCATGTGCCACTCCCAGACAAGCCTGCCAGAAAGAAGATTTTCGAGATCCACATGGAGGAGATAGAGGTCGCTCCCGAAGTGGATTATGATGAGCTTGCAGACCTCAGTGAAGGCTACAGTGGACGAGACATAAGCGTAGTATGCAGAGAGGCAGCCATGGAGCCAATCAGGGATTTGCAGCGAGCAGGGAGAATGGAGGAAGAGGAAGAGATACTTGATATTCGACCGGTGTCAAGAGAGGACCTCCTGCAAGCTATAGAGAACATTAGGCCAGCAACATCTCCTGAGGATGTAAAGAGGTATATCGATTGGGCGGAGGGGTCCTAGGGAGTGGGCGTTAGAGAACGGCGCAGGGAGAAGGAGAAAACCAAGACTGCCCCAGAGACCTCAACATCAGAATCCCAAGAAGAGGAATCCACTCTAGTTGAAGAAGTCGAGATGAAGGTGGAGGAAGTCCATAGACCGGAGGTAGTTGCTAAGCATAAGGTAACTACTAGCATTGCTGACATCACTACAGATTCAACCATCGAGGAGGAGGAAGCTCGCGTTGGGCCAGAAGAAGTTGTTCTCATGCCTCCGTGGGGAGACCTCAGACAGACAGAGTGGATGTACGGCATACCTCCTAGAGAAGAAGACAGGGAGATGTGGGCTGAGGAATGGTCAGATTTTGTCTTACGATGGATGGAGGCTCGTGATGTGCACATCCTTTCAGTAACTGCTTTCATAAAGGAGCCTCCGTTCAATGATATCACAAACAAGACGGACTCATTCAAATTGATTGGCGAGGTGTTGGTACAGAAGGAAATCGCTGAGTGGTTGGACAGGAACCGCAGGCAATTGAGAGTCTACTGGAGATTCCTTGAGGATTGGGCTGACATCATCTATGAGTGGGCATTAAAGTCAGGAAAGTTGAGATTGGACGTGAAGTCGATCGTGATTCAGGAAGGAGATCACAGCTTCGGGAAACTTCCGGAAGAAGACCTTCATAGAGTTCTTCTCATCATGGTGGAGAAAGGACTTGCCAGTTGGGTGGATAAGAAGAAAGGTGCAATCAAGATTTCAGTTTAGCGCGGTGAGATTGCCCCACCATCACTGCTTTCTCTCGCCCGCAGACCTGGGAAGTAATAACGACCGCCTGTGGAGAATCGAATATCTGCTACAGCCATTCCAGCATCCACTAGACTAGAGAGCACTTGTCTTGCATGGTCCTCAGACCACTTCATGAGCATCATGACTTCTTCTACAGAAACATAACCCTTTGACGCTGCAAGATTGACCACATCCGCCTGGTCCCTTCTTAGCTCAAGGGGCCGGAGTTCGACAACTTTCACACCACCACGAAGCGTTCGAATTCCGGGGATAAGTCCATGTTCAGCTACGCGGTTGACTGCTTCGATCACGTCGCTGTAACTGATGGCCTTCAGCTCAGGCATTCGCTTCACGACTTCAACAATTAGCTCAGCCAAGCCCATGAGTCCTTTTGAAGCATGTACTGTCGCCACATCAAGAATCGCAAGACCAATGTGATCATAGTATTCATCCATTGTCATACCGTTGCCACTGAATCGGTTCTCTCCTCGGGCGAGATCGAGAAGCATAATAGCATCGGGAAATCTCTCTGCAACACGTTCAGTCTGAATGAAGGTACCAAAATCGAGGCCGATACGTTTCAAGTCCACGATGTTGGCCTTGACTTCACTAGCCAATGCTTCTGACTCCCTCTGGTATGACCTGATGTCGACAATTCCCATGTCGAACATTTTCTTTAGCTGATCAAGAGTGGCTATTGAAGCAAAGAGTTCTGATTGGAGACGTTCTTGCATCGCAGAGACCTTCACTCATGTGCTTGGTCCAGACTGGACTGTAGCTTGTGATTGGTCAGTTTCTACTATAAGAGAGAGTATTATCAAGTAGACTTTAGGGAGAAAAAGGAGGGCGTTGCTGCCCCCTGAATCAATTTGCTAGAACCTTAATTTTCCTTATCGGCTACTATCGCTGATAAAAGGTAGAATCCAATTAATCCACACGCTAGTGCTAAACCCAAGTAGAATGCAATTGTATAAGGTAATCCTAACATTGATGATGTTGTGGTATTGAGGTATGCAATTATCTCCGACGCAACTACGCCAAAGTAAATCGACAACAAAACCGAAGTTCCGCCTAAAGTTATTTTCAATCTTGTTTGCATTATCAAATTCACCTTGCAGATAGCGGCTCTGAATGCGGGATTTATAGCTTCGAATTGACGCAAGTAGCTGCATGCATAGAATGATTCTTTTAGGCTTGCACATCAAGAGTATGTTTTGTCAATCAAGGCGTGATTCGGTCTCTATCTCGAGGAAGAAGAGTGGCTTCACGAACGTTTTCGATTCCCAGTAGCTGCATAGTGAGTCGTTCCACACCAAGGCCCAATCCTCCATGTGGGGGCGCACCATATTTGAATGGGTCAAGATAGAACGCAAAGGCATCAGGATTGAATCCCTTTGCCTTGAATCGCTCAACCAAGAGGTCATAGATATGAATTCGTTGACCTCCAGTTGTGATTTCCATGCCCTTGTATGTCAGATCAAAGCTTTCAGTCATCCCCTCATCTGTCATGCTAGGCATCGTATATGCAGGCCTCAGCTCCATAGGAAAATGGGTGAGGAATACCATGTCAGTCCCGTATTTCTCCGGGAATATCTTCCCTAGCAGCTGTTCAGCCTCTGGATCGATATCATCGGTAACTGTTAGTTCTTTGCCTTCGCTATTGAGAAGGTCAATAGCTTCGGCATATTTGATTCTCTTGAAGGGTACTTTCGGCACCTCTAGCTCGATTTCTAGAAGGGCGAGTTCATTTGCTGCAGCCCTAGATGTCATTTTGAATGAATGATTAAGCATACGCTCTTCCATCTTCATGACGTCATCCACATCAGTTATCCATGCCATCTCAAAGTCAAATGACGTGTATTCGTTGACATGACGTCTTGTGTTATGTTTCTCAGCTCTGAACACAGGAGCGATTTCAAAGACCCTGCCGAATCCAGCCAAGAGCATGAGCTGTTTGTAGAACTGTGGACTCTGAGCCAGGTAAGCTTTCTTATCGAAGTACTTGATCTCGAACAGATTTGCACCGCCTTCTGTAGCTTCGGCGACAATCTTGGGAGTATGAATCTCCACAAATCCATTTGACTCGAGATACTCACGTGCGAATCTTACCAGCGAGTGTTGAATCCGAAAGATTGCATTGATTGAGGGCTTTCGAAGGTCCAAAACCCTGTGGTTGAGGCGCGTGTCGAGATCGATATCCACCTTTCCCTCGACAACGTCGATAGGAAGACGCTGAGCAGTATTGATGATACGAATCTGAGTGGGAATTATCTCAGCACCGGAAGCAACTTGCTGTGCGACGACAACCTTACCCTTCACAGCCACGGCGTACTCTGGTTTTAGCTGTCCAGAAACCTCAAATACCTCCTCAGAGACTTTGGCCTGGGGGATTGTAATCTGACACTGACCTTGTTCGTCTCGGAGAATAAGGAACTTTATCTTCCCTTTATCACGTAGTATGTGAACCCAACCCATAATGATGACTTCTGCATCTGCAATCTTTGGAGTAATCTCAGTGCTGAAGTGAGTACGGATTCCTTCGCCTATTGGCTCGATACCTGCAACGCTGTAGAAGTCCATTGGTTTTCGCCTCAGTATTCCAGAACTGAATCCCACCTGAATTCATTATGAGGCTTTTGGCACAAGCCGTTGAAAGACAGTTCAATAAACATCGAAACGACACCCCTGAGCAGAACTCGGAGATGTCGTTCCTTGGACATACTAGGTCACATCGGCGCCGAAACTAGCTCATAGACCGCCCTCCGCTTGTCCTTGCCATGCTCATGCTCCCGGATTAGACCAAGGTCCTTCAGTCGACTAAGGCCATAGTTCACGGTCCTAGGAGGCAAGAAGGTATTGCTGATCAGGTCCTGCCGGGACATCCGGCGCCTGTTCTTAAGCAGCACGTACAAGAACTTCGCAGACGGAGGTAGAGCTAAGAATGAGCGCTGTGCAAACACGATCCCACCTGAAAGTTGTTACCATGTTCTATCATACCTCCTGATTGTTATGCATCTCACCTAGGGTCTTGACAAATAAGGATTCGTATTTCATCATTATAGGGTCATCCGTAGTTCTTATCAATAATAGAGATGAGCAGCAGCTCATGTATTCCTTTGAGAGTCTTGACATCGAAGGGTATGATGGCGAACCTGTAACGAACACCTATCTGAAGCTTGAGGCACCTAGTGAGAAGCTAGCAATTGTGTTTCCGGGGAGAGGCTACACTTCCCAAGGCCCATTGCTCCATTACACAATCAACCTCTTGCTAGAGAATCGTGTCAATGTGCTAAGTGTTGATTATAATTACATGAATAATCCGGAGTTTAATGGTCTTGAATGGGGTGAGAGACAAGAATGGCTCTTTGCTGATGTCGAGGAAGCTTTCAAGGTCGCTATGGATAACATAGATTCGGAACTCAGGATTCTGGTTGGAAAGTCACTCGGAACTCTTGCTATTGGACATTTACTTGACACATTTTCCAGCACAAGAAAGAATGCCGCAATCTGGCACACACCTCTCGTCAAAATGCCACATCTTGTCCAACAAATCACAAAGCATCGACCTCAGTCCGTATTTGTCATAGGCACATCAGATCCACACTATGACATGGATATCCTTGAGCAAGTCAAGACAGCTACAAGTGGAAAGTTAATAGTCATTGAGGGAGCAAACCATAGTATGGAGGTCCCCAGTGGAGTTGAGGATTCTCTCAAAGTAATGACAAGAATAGTCGAGGGTATTCGGCAATTTCTTTGGCCAGTCAACAAGTAGAGTTTGTAAGAAACTATGGCTTCCTTAGAACTAAGACCCATTCTCCAGCCATTCTTTCCTTTCGAGGGATTTTGATGAAATGACGGATGACACCAGAGAAAAAGGACTTGTCAATCTTGAATCCTACATCATCAGATGTGGCAATCTCTGTGAGGATCTTATGCGACTCAACTACATTGCCTCGGATTACATTGTTTCCAATAACCACACAGTAGTGGCTACCTGGTTGTAACACGCGATGTATTTCCTTGAGCTGTTCCTTCATGTCCTCAAAGAACTTGAAAGCAATATAGGACCGCCTTGGATCCTCATTATAGATTTTCCTCAGTAGTGGGTCAAGTGAATCGAACCCTGAGGTTCTTAGTCGAATATATTCATCTTTGTATACGGTTTCAGTCCCAATGTACTTCCGCTTCATATTGGAAAGAGGGCCATCCTCAACGAGTCCGAGCCAATACATCTCAAGTTGATGTGTACGAGGATAGTCGACTGCGTTTATGTAGGGTGGTGAAGTCACAGCCAAATCTACAGAACAATCATTGAGGCCGGTCTGCATTGCTGTGCCTTTCGGAAGCTGAACAGTACCGATTCCAGCAGAACCACAAATATCTGAGAAAGCAATCATCGCTTGGACTTGCTTGGAAAGCGCGTTGCTGAATTTGGCAATAACTTCGCCGGACGTGATTTTCTTAACTTGATTCTTTCTGATGACCGTTCTTGTACAATGAGGGTCTGCATTTGATACATCACGAATGATGGATGAGAACACAATTTTTAGGAAATCCAACAAATCTTGTCTTGACTTATCATCTTCTTCTGCCTCAACCACCGTGTGGATTGACTCCCGGATTAGTGCTAGTTCTCGTAAGACAAAGCGCTTGAACCAAGTATCTCTATAATTGAATTCAGGAATGAAGTAGGTTGATTCCTTAGCACTCCTCCGCTTATGTATTAATTGAATCAATTCATCAGTAGCTGAAACCAGAAGGTTTCTTTCAATGGGAGTAGTCTTGACTTTGGTGATAAGACGCGCTATGGGATCAATGTCTATCCCGACTCCAGTTCTGTTGGAAAGCATTGCTTCTAGAATGACAGTTCCACTTCCACACATTGGATCAAGTATAGTCTGCCCTGGTTCTGAGTAGTGCTTGATCAGATATCTCGGAAGTTCGGGAAAGAACTTAGCCGGAAACTTATGAATCCCATGTGTCAGATATGATTGGTCATTACTGATAATGAGAATCTTACCCTGATTTGGAATATTAAAACATGGATCGATATCGCCCTCAACCTCAATGAACTCACTCATGTCTTCTCGAGCTTCTGTAGAGTGCATTGATGACGACGTGTCCACTTTATTAGAACCGCCCTTATGTTTCTTAGTCCTATTGGCATTCAGAAATAACTGTGACCCTTATATGTTAAATACTGGTAGTGGTTGGAGCATACTGCCCGATTGAGGGTTAATGTCCGCTTAAGGAGGTAGAAATCGAATTGTCAGATATTAAGAAGATTGGAGATTTGCTAATCCTGATTGGTGGTATCGTAGGTTTATTACAGGGCATCCTTTTGATACTTGGAATGCCATCCACTATCCTTCCAGGATTGGGTGATTTTGGTGTTGGACCGCTGATTTGGGGCATATTGGCAGTCTTGTTTTCATTGATTGCTCTTGTAAACAGTGGATTCCTCAAGATTAGTGCGCTTGAGTTCAGCAACAAGTGGCTAGTCGTGCTGATCATGGGTATTCTCATGTATCTCTTCAGCAGCGGCCTTGGAGGCGTTCTCGTCATCATTGGCGCGATTCTGCTGGTGATAAAGTAAAAGGTTGCTTTGCACCAGTTCTTTCGAGCTGGTGCAGGCGTTCCATTTTTCTCTTGAATCATTATTTGACTGCGGTGATTGCTTTGTCCAGTCTCTCAACAGCATCATCCAAGTCTTCTCTAGTAATAATGTAGCTCGGAGTGAATCGAATAACATTCTGTCCAGCTCCAAGCACCCATAGCTTTTGTTGTTGGACTGCATTCTTCACAATACTGTTTCGAAGCTTTGGCGCTTTCTCTTTGGTCCTTTTATCCTTGACAAACTCTATTCCAACCATCAATCCGATTCCTCGGACATCTCCAACAACATCATGTTTGTCCTTCAATTCATTGAGTCGCTTCATCAGATAGCCTCCATTCTCTTCATTCTTCTTGAGATAATCACCATCTTCAAGTGTCTTGATAATCCACAATGAAAGAAGGGACATCTTTGGTTCAGCCGAGAATGTTTCTGAATGACGTGCACCTCCAGTGAACATTGGAGCAGGACCTATTGATGCACCCATGGGATAACCGCCGCCTATCGCTTTCCCCATCGAGATGTAGTCAGGTACAACACCATGATTCTCGATGGCACACCATTTGCCAGTCCTGCCCATTCCGGCCTGAACCTCGTCAGACATAAAGTATGCACCAATCTCACGAGTCAGCTCATATATTCCTTGGACTGCCTTGGCGGGAGGAACAATAAGGCCTCCTTCACCGCAGAGCGGTTCCATCACAGTGGCTGCAATATCAGTACCCTCTACTTGGAGTGCATACCTGAGAGCCTCAACGCACTCAAGACTGCAGGTTTCTTCTGTGGTGCCATATGGGCAACGATAGCAATATGGATAGGGAACTCGAATAACATCCAGACCTTGGGGAAAACCAGACTTGTGCTTGGAGTTTGAAGCTGTGAGTGCAAGCGCATAACCTGTACGCCCATGAAAAGCGGGTCTAAAGCCAACGAATCGTTTCTTCCCTGAGAGATCAATAGCAGACTTCAAGCATCCTTCGACTGCTCGACCACCTGATGTTGTAAATGCAACACGCTTCTTGTGAGTGCCAGGTGTGATTCCAGCTACACGTTCAGCAAGCAGAGTCTGTGGTATAGCATCGAAGTCCATCCCTGGAAGTTCCTTGATAACATCTATGATACTTGCCTCAAAATCGATATATGGTTTGTAGCAGAGTCCTAGTGCTCTAACTGCCACACCACCAGTAACATCCAGATATTCTGTTCCTTCAATATCGAATAGCCTTACTCCTTCTCCAACAGTATGGTCAACACAGCCATAGATGTCCCGGTCTTGGGTGGTGAGCGCGAGAGCGTCGGCTGCTCTTCTTTTCCAATACTCATTGGTCATCATTTCTTTGTCAATTTCAAATCCAAGATTCTTCAGAATCTGAATATGCTTATCATCCATATTATCAACCTTCCATAGATTGAACAGGCGCTTGGAAAATGGGTCCCCATTATCTAATTTGCGATGTAGGCGAGAGCGCTAGTTGATCTATTTTCTGAATACGAGCAGTAGTCCTCCTAATAGAATCATTAAACCTGCCAGCGTATAGAGGCTTCTAAGCCAAGCTATCGGATCTAATGTGATTGCGGGATATGAAGCAATCAGGATGATTATGAATCCAAAGAGACTTAGGAGTGCCCCAGACTTCTGCACTTTCCATGATATGAATCCGCATGCATCGAATGCAAGAGCCACCAATACTATGATAATAATCCCAAGGAAGATCTCTATTAATCCCTCTAGAGAACCAGGACTGGGACCAATCATAGCCATATAGATTCTTTCAAAAGCAGATACAAGAAGTACAAGACCACCCAGAACAGTGAAGCCCTGCGCAGCGCCTTCAGCTTTGCAACCCAATTCGAATTTTCCTCCGTAAGAACCGCTGAACCCTAGGCTCTATGCTAGTATTTAACCATCCCGTATCAGACCCAGATAATACACACACCTGTATTGCTCGGATGTCATTATGATATGACATTTGGTCATAGGTTTTAGAGGTGGCACACACGAGATACTCCAGCTATGATGGGAATAAGTGTACTGAACGATCAGTGCGGCTTGACAAGACCGAGGGGCATATCGTCATCGAAGGTCGTTCATACCCGGCCCGGGAGATTGTTGAGGCTCTTGCGCAAAGTGGTTACACTGAGTTAAGAGCAGTTGGCGATTCGTTGGTGCTTGGAAATAGACGCATCACACCAATCTTCAAATCACGTAAAGACCGAGCAATGGCATCTCTATGTCATGGCAGTCTTGCGTACTGTTGCCCGCTATCAAAGAGATGTGCTGAGAGAGATAGAACATTGGAAATGCTTGGATTAACACCAGATGATTATGATCGGCTGAAAAATGATTCGCATATCAGGTTCATCGAATCTGAGCGGGGTTACATGGACAGAGGAACTCGCAGTGAATATGATAGCTATGGAACGAGCTTGGCAAATCGCCCGGCGGTTGATAGAGGGTATGGCGCGGATGATTACAGAAGAGATTTCGATTCGCTCGAACGAACCCTACCACCAAGAAGTTATCCTGAACAAGAGTCAAGTCCATGGAGCCGTCATGACGCATCTGCAACACCGATAGAAACCGCCTCATCTTTTGGTGAGCCTGAAAAGACCGACTCATATGCGGATCTCAGTGGACTATTTGGAGATGACGGGGAATCAACAGGCTCTACGTGCAGCATTCGCTCAGGAGACAATGTGGAAGGTGTTGGCTCGTTGTTTGCTCAAGGAGAACTCAGTCCCTTCCTTGAAACCTCAGACCATCGAGAAGATAGAACATTCTGTTTCTCGTGTGGAAGAACCTTCAGAGCTGGCACAAAGGTATGCCCATGGTGTGGTGTGCCTCAATAGAGGAAAGCTAGTAGTTGCCAATTGCACTCTCACGACGGGTGGAATAGTCACTTGGGTAGCCGAAGGTTGCCACAATTCGGTCAATGCCGACATCCTTGCCAATCTCTTTCAGCTCTCGCAATTGGTCCGTAGTTGTCACACCCCAACGGAAGAGGGATGCGGTTCCGCCACGACGTTGAAATTCATTTGTATAATAGAGAGACTCGATAAGCTCGTTGTATTCCTTCGAGCCTTTTGATGGGAGTATCGGGCTCCAAGGATACATGTTAATCATGACATTGCCAGTAATTTCTAAGATGCTGGAGTAATCATATCCATACTGTCCTTTGCCGCCTTCTGAGAAGCCAGTAACTGGATCTAGTAGGACCTCAACAGAAATCCTGAGAGGGGTTTCTCTTGAAACCTTGTCATCTGCATCTCGTGCAGCCTCCTGCAGATGCCTCAAGCCCTCGCTTACTTTGCCTGACCGCCATTCGTGCCATTTGGCATGATAATTGGGATTCTCGATGATATAATCATACGAGAGCCGATTGGGTTCTTGGTCAACCAGCGGTGCAAAATCCCTCCTGCACCGTTCACAGAAGCAGAAGTGATCGCGAATGAAGCCGGCACCAAAGAGCAAAATCTCATCAATTGGGTAGGTGGCGAGTTCGCCAACTATCTCTGCACCATACTGCCAGAACTCCTCTCTGTTAGGACAAATCTGGTGAGGCATTGCCTCCCCCCGTGGGGAAACAGTATGATACTTTGGGTCCTTGGCAAACCATGCATCTGTATAGAAGTCCATGCTGGCTGCAGTATGAATGTCCAGGGTACTCGTCAAGCTTACGAGGTCCTCAAAGAGCTGGGTATGTTCTATGTCGACCGGTGCAGTTCTGCTTGGGTAGATAACATGGCCAGTTGGGCCTTTACCAACTATGCCAATGGAATCCATGTATGAGGCGTAGGTGGAAACAAAGTCCTTTGCAGACATGTCGATGTCGGATGGTTTCAACAGGAGGAGGAGTTTCTGCATGAAGAATTCCCTGAAGTTTGACATTTTTTCAACTCCGCAAGCACTGGTCAGTCTGCAGATTCCCTTTAGCGTTTGTTGATTGTGTATGCTTTAAGAGTTTCTTCGACTTGCCTCCTCCCCTTTAAGTTTTCAGAAGAACTGGTCAAGGGTTGTAAAACCAAGTAATTCCTCGAAATTGATGCCAACCGAGTCTAGAACTTGCTCAAAAACTGACCGCAGCGTGTCTATGTATTTGTCTTTGTCGAGCCAATAGCTTTTATCGCCTACCAGCTGAACTGGAATAACTGAGTCTGTTCCTTTAATCTTGATGTATTCCACAATTGTCCCAGGGGGGACATCATAGCCTGCATTTTGTAGCATCTCTGCAGCACGAACATGTTGGGGTTTAGATAGCCCATAATCTGCAATCCTCTTTGTAATCTGGACCCTGAATGCTAGTTCTTCGGGGCTGTACGACTCAGCCTTCCCCTCAAGGCGATCAATTACGCAGTTTACAATCTCACGAATCTCCTCTTTCGCAGATTCAAACCCCTCCTCATTGTCAACCTTGCTCAATACGCCAAGCATGTCTCTAAATGCGTCTTGTACAAAGTCAGGCGTGTTCCTCTTCTTCCCACTCAGACCTTTTACCTCGACATATCCAGACTCGTAAACTCCAATGTAATTCTTCTTTCTATCCGAAAGTGCCACATATTTGTATGTCTTCTCTACCTCAAGGTCAATGCCTAATTCCTTGGTCGACCAGTGTACAAGCTCGTTCTGTTGCTCCTCGTTCGGATTATCTAGAAAGACTGAATCAGTATCCCCGTAGAGCACACGGACACCCATTGCCTCTGCCTTCTCCTTGGTCTTGATGATAGCATTGCGACCATAGGCAGTAACGCTCTCAGCCGCAGGCATACAGAAGAGCTCGAAATGCTGGGCACCAGTAACTCCGTATGCGGCATTGACAAAGACCTTGAGCGCCTTCTCGACGACTCCATACCAATCTTGAGCCTGCTTATCCAGAGTCTTGTCCTTACTCTTTGGCTTGAACCACCTTACACGTGTGTCTCTGAAAAAACCTATAGTCTGGCTGATCATCCCTTTTCGTTCAGTGCAGGTCCAATGATCAGTTTCTGGAACACGGTTTCTAGTTCCAGTCCGACACGTTTCGTGGGGACAGTCAACTGTTTCATAGCTGATATTGTGCTGCTTCATGATTGTGGGATATAGACTTGCGAAATCAAGAACAGTGGCATTGAAGTGCACTCCAGCCACCGGCTCAATGACTATTGCGCCCTTGAAGCTTTTGTCCTTTATCATTGCCTCAGTTTGAGCCTCAACGGATTTTGTGCTGTCAATATCCATTCGGCGAGGGATGATATATCCCTGGGCTCGATGCTCCTGTCTGAACAATGACTGGATCCATGAGGAAATGTAGAGTCGGGTCACATCCTCCATTGATAGTCGGGACACACGCATAAGCAGTACAATCAATCGAAGGAGAAGATTGTCGTCAAAGGTGGTAAGGCGGAGTGTGAGGTTGGCGTCGCGCCAACAATAGCGGGCTAGCTCAAAGTAGTCCAATGACGAGATTTCATCGCTTAATTCTAGCTTCCCAACGCCCAGAAGGCCCATGGCTATTGATTCCAGGTTGAACTGCTCATATGCCCCAGAGAGTGCGTATAAGCGGATTGAGGGATTCTTTAGAAATCGGTAGAGGTCGATGTGAATACCTCTCTGAAGAAGAGCTATGTCTCTAGCGAGATAAATGGGACAGTGCTTCTCCATATCAACTCCAAGTTTCTGAGCTCTATTGTGCAGATACTGAAGGTCAAATGCGTCGCCAACAAAGGTCAAGACTATTGGGTAGGCATCAATAATTCTAAATGCCTCTATAATCATCGCCTTTTCATCTTCGAAGTATACAATCTCCAGCGCTTCTGGATAGTCAGCTCCTTTAGAGCCCTCTTTCGATTCTGGACGCTTCAGGAGAAAGCATTTGTTAAAGCCCTCATTGTCAGATAATCCAATTGCAGTTACCTTATAGGGTGCTGTCCGTGCATCAGGCACTCTGTTTTTGACTGGTGTATACACTTCAATGTCCAGAGCTATCCTTCGAATATCAGGTACTTCGGTAAAGAACATCGGGGCATACTCTGTTATGATCCTTTCAATGCCTTTGTCTGCTTCGAAAGTTTCTTTGAATTCGGCAAGCATCTTCTTATCGAGTTTAGGAACACTTGGGACTAGACTACCATCCACAATCTTGTATGGCAAACCCGTTACGATATTCGTATCATAGGTGTAACAGTTGCGATAGCGAATGTTTGCCTCCCAAGCATGACTCACATTCGTTGCACCAGAACGATCTACGAGGCGTTCCCTAATAGCCCCGGCAGAGCCCCCTATGGAGAGTGGATCACTAGCAATGATTTTCGTCATCTTAACAGTTTCATCCCGCAAAAGATCAGTAAGGTCCACAAGTTCTGAACGCACGAATCCTCCGTGGCGACCAATCTTCCTTTCTGCCACTTCAGGAGGATAGTCAGTGTAGCAGTACGGTTTGTGCCCTGTGTTGTCAAACCAAAAGTAGATTCTCCTATCTTCAGGATTATACAAACGGGCAAAGGCCTTTCGCTGAGCTCCTGCATAGTCTACAGAGAGAAGATATGAGGGCGGCAGGTTCTTTGGAGTTTCTCTCTCACCCACCTTGATTTCTGTGACGATTTCTTCGAGGTCATCAGGCGGTATCCCCTCTTCATCTGAATCCGAATCATTATCAGTAGGCTTGTTCTCATCTATCGGTTGATTGTTGGAGGATGAAGATGTGGGGGGAGTGTCTCGTAGAGGCTCTGCTGCTACTTGCTCTTCTTCGTCATCAGGTCGAAAGAAGTCCTCAAGCGATGCCTGTTGGTCATCAGTAGACCTCTTGTCTTTCAATGGTTCCACTCATAATATCAGGGCGGATAACTCCTGATAAGCACTTCCAAAGAACATTCAGAGCGAACCCTTCATTAACCAGGAGGAGCCGAATTCCTGCATGGTTCGTTCATTAGAAACTAAACTGAAAAGCGTCATCATCTCGAGGATGAATCCCGGCGACGACATTCTGAAAACCATCGAGCAAGTCGCTGTAGAGCACAATGTGAGATCTGGACAGCTCACTCTAATCGGGGCGGTTTCAAGGGCAAAGCTTGGGTATTTTGACAGGGAGTCAGGGAAATACAAGGACTTCTCCGTTGATCGCGACCTTGAGGTTGTTTCTGGTATGGGAAACATCGCGCGTCTTGAGGATGATAGCGTTGTGGTACATGCGCACCTGGTTGTTTCAGATGAGGATGGCAGGTGTTGGGGTGGCCATCTCATGAGTGGCTGTGAAGTATCAGTCACCATTGAGCTTGTGATTATCGAAACAGCATCAAATCTAGGACGAGCACGAGATGAAGCAACGAGTCTGAATCTCCTCGACATTAGGTAGAGTAGTCATTCGTCAGGACTAGTATTAGCAATTAGCTTGGCCAGCTCATCAAGTTCTTCCCGGGGAGCCATCTCATCACGATACCCTGGGGGAAACTTGAATCCAAAAGCATCACCTGAGTTTCGCGGTATAACATGAAAGTGCAGATGAGACACTTCCTGTCCAGCTCCTTTTCCATTGGCTGCAGCTGTCAAAATCCCATCTGGCTTGAGAGTCGCATTCACTTTCCTCACCAGCTTGGCCAACTGTTTACTCACATGTGCGAGAATATCAAGATCGACATCCAGAATATTGACATAATGATCTTTGGGAATCAATAGACAATGACCCCTACTGACTGGAAAAATGTCCATGAATGCTATGGACTTCTCGTCCTCAAACACCACTGAAGCAGGAATATCACCCTTGACAATTTTACAAAACAAGCATTCGTCCAACACAGCACAACCTCCAACTTATATTTCATCCTCTTATGGTGTGTGGGTTTTCAGTCTTCCGAAGTACTAGTAGGGATGTGGATAACACCTACACAACTCTCATTAGTTCGCTATTATCATCTCATCCCACAGCCTCTTGACAGGGTGATATACAATTGAGCGGAAGAAGAAAGCTCATTCTCTTTGATCAGACCCAAAATGAACGTGGCCGACTCGATACAACATATTCCGAATTCGCCAAGATGCTACAGGATAATGACTTCGATGTCGAGCCCTACACTGAGTATATGATACTTGCAAAGAACTTGGAGAATGCGGATACACTTGTTTTTGGTTGTCCCAATAGCTCAAAGCTGAGACCGGCTGAGATTGATGTTCTGAAGCGTTATGTGCAAAACGGAGGCGGTCTGATGCTGCTTTCACTGTCCGGAGGCGATCGAGGGCTCATGAATAACCTGAGCCAAGTTTCGAAAGGATTTGGAATTAGCTTTGAAAATACAGCTGTACGAGATGATAGAAACAATGC
>JBHLQK010000024.1:0-21836 GCA_048884925.1 Candidatus Thorarchaeota archaeon | reverse complement strand
GGTATCCGAATCCCTTTGAATAGACAACCTCATTATCTTTGAGAACCACTGCTGCTAAGCCGGGTGCTTTCCATAATTCCAGTGTTTCCTTCAGATGATTATCCCATTGATCGGTATTGACACTCTGTTTCATGGAGTTCTAACCCCTAGTTCTTGACTCAACATGATAGGAGCTGCAGACTAGTTGGTGAATATTCTTCTATAAGAGTGGTTTCTTGGTCCCGGCGGCTCCACTTTTCACCGCATGTTATTGAAGCCTCAAGTCATCTAATTCTCCGCTCAATTTGCAAGAGATGGGGTTGGAAGGATTTTATTATGCGTGAGTAAGATACTGAATGGGATGACTGCATAGAATCCGAGGATTACTAGACTGAAAGGGATTAGATCCGGTATTGGAATACCATCTGTGACTAGACCCCCTATTAATGAAAACCCTGCAGTGGTGCATATGTAGGCAACAATGAACTCGAAGGTCACTCTGAGAACCTGTTCAAGCTTGATTGATTTGACAGGAGGCAGATTGTAGTCTTCTAGGAAATAGAGAATTCTAGCTGTGACATACATACTCATTAAGACTGATACAACAAGAACAGACCCGATGCTTCCTTCGCCATAGAATGGAAAAACTGGCAGACCAAGAGTCATACATAGAGAGATACCAAAGAAGAATGCTGTCCCTAAGAGAACTGGACCAAGGAATACAACCAAAGCTGAACGAGTAGCGAACTCGATGTAGGATGTTCGTTTGCCCTCATTCTTGCGAGGATTGATGGACACTAGGTATGTGAGATAAGTACCAAGAAAAGCTCCAAAGAGGAACAGACTTCCAAAGTCATTGAAGAGAAAAACTTGGAGATAGGGCAAGTAATGGAGTACTTGATGCGAGTCAATCGAGAAGAGGATGAGAAAGGATAGTCCCATGATTGGAGGGGCATGAATCATTCCTCTAGGATCTATCCCTCGCTCTAGTATATAATATAGAATCAATATGGAAATTAAAACGAGTCCAGCAATGGCGAAATAGGCAGTCTGTGTAGGGCTCCATACATTAAAAGGACTAAATCCAGTTCCATTGAACGCATAATCCAAGGATAGAATAGAAACTGCATAGACTGCAACAATTGCGAAAAGCAGAATGAGAGATGCCAATCGAGCATGGACAGGTTTCATTGATAGAAGTACTCCTGATACCATGCTTAACGGTAATTCGGTATAAAAAACACTGGAGTGACCAGGATTTGTACTATTTGTAAAGGAGCTCGATTGAACAGATAGTCCTTGCTTGCCCTCAGATTGGAGCTGGGCGGCGGGGTCACTTCTTTCATTATACGACCCATTAGTTAGGTCGTTCCTCTTGATTACATCAACAAAACCTTGAACTAAGAAAGGGCGATTACAGGAAGGTTGTAGTATTCGAATTTATAGTTGAAGTATTGAAGATGGAAAAAGAGTGTTGCTAAGATGAAGGTCACCCCAATAGCACAAGCAGAACGAAACTACCTGAAAGGCGTTCTAAGGGCATTTCTGGATGGGAAGAAGAATCAGAATTATGTCATCGGATGTTTCAGGAATGTTCCTATTGCGATCTATGACCAAGTTGTGACCGAACTGGCAGAATACGCCGAAAAACCTCGATACAAGGAGCTCTATGAGATTAGGAAAAGGCTAGAAAAAGCTCTGAGTGAGTGCGAGTCAAGAACTAGATGGAGCCCTTGGGCGCTTGGCAAATACTGATTCTATTCACCATGCAATTCTGTCGGTGGAGCCTGAATCATGTGGGTCTATAAGGCCAATAAGCGTGAACACGTTGCTTCTTGGCATGATAGAGGTCATCAGCATCCTGTCTTAGTTTGTTGATTTCAAGCGCCTTTTCTCTTAGAATGCCATCTAGACTAACATCAAGTTCCTCCTTTGAAACTGAGAGCTTTATTGACTCATCTATTGAAACTATTACCTCGAAGGGCACTATGATATCAACATCTTCTTTCAGGCCAACGGATTCAAGTTTCTCTTCTATGAAATCGCCACCGACTATCAATGCAGTACGACCGTCCAGGTCAAAATCCACGTTGATAGCGCGTCCCACTTTGATATTGTTCTTGTCAAGGATGTCTAATCTCTGTAATTCTGAAAACTTGATTTCTTCCTCTGAAATTGGACTCTGAGCAAGAATGAGGCCATTTGCTGTGGTTTCAAGATGGATATGATCATCCACGTTCTTGATTAGTGTTGAATCAAAAACTGGGTCTTCATCAGGTTTGAGCCTGATGGTTTCAAGTAATTCCTCCCATTTTGACCCGCCCAGAATAAAGTGGGTCAGCTTGAGTGATTCATCAAAGGTGAATGTCAGATCTATGATACGCCCAATCTTTTTGCCCGACGTGTCCATAACATCCATGTTCCGTATTTCGTTGCAGCATACTGATTTGGATAACTTCATAATCTCACCATATTAGAATTGAAACTGCTTATAGCTTATTAACAATTGTTAATATTCTTATTGGTTGTGTTTGTTTTCGGGACGGTTGCTTAGAATCAAAGAGATTTCATTCTTTGTCGATTTTTTAAAAGATTCACGATTAAAGGACTCTCTCCAACAGTGTCAAAGCCCAGTCCCCATTGTAGTTATACTCGGTCCAATCAAGACTTCGTAATGGTTGGGAATATTTCTCTTGAAAGGCACCAAAGATTGTCCTACATTTACTGCCAGAAGCCAAATCTAGATGATGAGAAAGATGACTGAAGAAAGATTCCTCATTCCTTGAGTATATAGTAAACTGCCATTCTTTCCCTCCGGCAGCATCACGTAGAAGTCCCAATGAAACTGCCTTGAGAACCTCGTTCTGCGATGTGACCCAGAAACGAGCGGTTTGTCCAATCTTGTCCAATGCCTCAGGAGTCGCATCAACTGCCTTCCAATCCAAGACAATAATGCCGCACTCTAGCAGTCCTGACTCAATCAAGGAAGATTTGAGATCCTCTGCTTCAATTAGTACAACATCTTCATTTTTGAATCTCCATGTGACTTCGTCAGGATTTTCGTGCCAATAGATAGCAAGATTGAACTTCCTCGACATGCCCACTGACTCACCAAGATGCAACGACTCTAGATTGTCAGTAGCAGTTGTATATCTAATACGTTGTAGCTTCAATTCTACAGCAGTCTGCACAACATGATTGGTGAGCATTTTAGCTAGACCTGTTCCTCTGTGGTCTGGATGAACGCGAAGACCTTCCATCCAACCGGTCATGCCATCTTCAATAACTCTCAGGTTTGCTAAAGCAATAACTCTTCCATCCTGTTCAATTGCTGCTGTATGCGAGTTCTTGTCCTTCAACCATGATTCAAAGGAGTAGGGAAGATAGTCATGACCCTCCCAAGTGTGTTTAGCTATCTCTAGAATATCATCTCTATCCGTTTCTCCTAGAGGCCGTATTTGGCGCATTTCTGCTAGTCCCCTGTAGGTGTGACTGTACTCCCCTCAACCATGAGAATTGCAGTTCTCTGTGGCGCTCTTGTACGATGATTGACTCCTCTCGGCACAACGAATCCCTGCTGTGGGACAAGCTTGACTGTTTTATCCTCTAGATCGATCAGAAGCTGACCCTCTATCACATAGAAGAACTCATCCTCCAGGTCGTGTTTGTGCCAGTGGAATTCTCCTTTGATGACTCCTAGCCGAATGATACTCTCATTTACCAAACATAGACCCAGATTCTGCCATTGTTTGTCACACCCATCTATTAGTTTCGAGAGGTCAATCTTCTCCAGAGGGGCATAATGAATCTCAGTATCAATATTATATTTGGAATTAGAATCCATCAGGACTGTCTCCTAGAATTGAATCCTAAACGGCTATTATTCAGATAGTTTCCAACAAGGAAGGTTATCTTCTGCAACGACCCATGAGGGCTTGTCTTTTGTGCATCTCACATACAAGACCTTTTTGAATTCCCTGCCTGATGAACAGAAATAACAAGTCCTGCAGGTCTTCTCCACGTCGACTTCATCCTCTGCTGTGTTTGTGCCATCCCCCTTTGCGCGATCTTTCCGCCATTTCTCAAGTTTCGACCGAGCTGACTTCTTCGTCATCCAAACAAGATCATCGTAATTAGCGGTATCTGCCTCATATTCACTATCGTCTGAATCTCGACCTGTGGGCTCATGGTCCCATTCAGATGGGGAACGCCCTATCATACCTAAATAGACGTATTATCCCAAGATAAATCCATTCCGACCTAGCAAAAGACATTGCACTTAATCATCGACAGTTTCTCTAGTTATCTTATAGACCACCTGATGCGTATAGTCTGGACAACCAAGGGTCACGCTATTGCCATCGTCCTTGAAGAAGGAATATGTTCCGCCTGATTGCATGACCATTATCCAAGGAATAAGAGAGTGAAAGGAGCTGGAGCACATCTTACCTCGGTCTTCCGGGTATTTGTAGACTTCACCAACCTTCTGGCCCATGGAACACTCCCCGGTTCCAAGAATATCTACCACTTGTATCGTAATCCTAACGGGCACTGAAATCACCACCTTGAAATGGTCTATCAATTCCCATTAAGAAATGAACCGGATTGCGCAATGAATCGACGTGTGAGCTCATTTGCTAAATCCGACTGTTGCGAGATATGTTACGAATAGACTGATAATAGATTTCAAACTTGCCCGAACGACGAAGAATGAGTTTCAGGGATTCCGAGCAAGAGGCACTTACCATTTGGTGCCCAATAATCCCAGAAGAGGACCTAAGGAGATTGTCCAGTCACCGGAGAGGACTACAGGAAATAAGTGATGCATTCTACGACTGGCAAGCAGCGATGCGGGGCAAGTCAATTGTCGGAACTAACATAGGAGTGCTTTTGGATCGTATTCGAATGCTCATGATTAATGTAGGGATTGCCGTCGGCCAGAATCGTGACTTGGCAGAAGAAGTTCAAGAGATAATAGCTTCAAAGTTGAGAACAGGATCGTTAGGGCTGGTAACGAAACTGCCATCTGATGGTCCAGAGGAAAAAGCCATCAAGAAGACCTTGGCAATGTTTTTTGCAAAAATCAAGTTCACCAGAGACATCGATCCGCTGGAGGACCTTCGCGGTTCGATGCCTGACCTATGGACTTTCTGCTCAGAGCTTGAGAGAGAGGATCGCTATAGGATGTTTGGCGTCACCGAAGTAATGGATCTAGATGATTCTCAATTTACTAATGTCAAAGTCAGGGTGACCAAGATGGCAGTGGCAGCTAGTACGAATGTCATCAAGCGCATCTTCTTGCGTCTTCTCAGTCCAGATCCATGGAACAATGGCTAGCAACGGGCAACCTCTTCGTTCCGTTTTACGAATCTAAGAACCGACTGCTTTGTGACTCGCCAATCAGTCAAGTGTAGAATCACTGTCAATTGAGCCCCTAGTATCTCTAGCTCAATGAAACTCGCATCATCCCGCCCAGCCCAGCCACCTGTAGCGCCTGAAATGGTCCCAGGATTAAGAAATAACCGCCCCTCGCGTAAGTCGACAGCGGATTTATGGGTGTGACCATGTATCCCGACATCAGCGCCCACCTTCATGACAATCTCCCATAGCTGTTTGATGTTACCACGAGGACGCAGCTGGGTGCCATGAATTAGAAGGATATTGAAATCATCTATCTGTATTTGTTTGTGAAAGTCCATTCCTCGTCCATAATCCATGTTGCCTTGTACCATGTGGCATGTGGGGAGAATTGGCATCGCCGCCCTCATCTCGTTCTCACGTACAAGGTCTCCCGTGACCAAAGCGAAATCATAGTCTGCTCCCTCAATATGGCTATAGAATGAGGCTGGAATCGAGTTGCTTCTTGATGGAATATGGGCGTCACCAAATACTAGTATTCGCTTCAACTCTGGATATCACCACGAGAACCCGTCAGGTTCTCAAGAATCGTGGCGTATACTTCCCTCTTTCTGCCCTTAGAAAGTTTCGTGAGTCGCTCGACAATGAGTTCAGGAGTACTTCGTGCTAGATATCCAAAGCGAGGCGTCCTGTCGACCACAAGTTCAAGGTCTTCATCGAGACCCTGTGCCTCAATTCCATCAATTCGGACAGGGACATCTGTGACATCCCTTATCTCCCTCGCGAGGTGACTGCAGAGCACTGTACAGCTTTTCGGGTCCTTTTGAAGTATCTCTATCAATCCTGCAATCACGTTAGCAGCACTGCCAGGCTCTGTAATGGCCTCCACTTCGTCAAACAAGGCAAGCTTAGACTTTTCTGATGTCACTATCTCTGCAAATTGCTTCAATGTAGCTTCAAAGGCACCGGCACTTACCATTCCACGGCTCTTGTAGAAGAAGTATACTTCCTCGAAGACTGGCATGTAAGTTTCTTCTGCGGGGACTGGGAAGCCAGCCTGCGCCATGGTGACGATTTGAGCAAGTGTCTGAATCGTTGTGGTTTTCCCGCCACTGTTTGCTCCTGAAAGTATTGCACAGTTCTCACCGTTTGTCCCCATGGGTTGGATAGGAGTGTGTCCTATCGCATAATCAATCGGTTGGACCTTGCCATGCTTTCCTTTAATCTGACTCTCAGTCAGAAACATGTTCCTTGCAGCCTTGACGCCCACGCCCTTGTACTCGGCGCTAATCTTCGGAGTGTTGAGGTTGTAGTCAACACCGAAGAGCCCTACTGATAGAAACAGGTCAAACTCCAAAAGGGTCTGTACAGCTTCAGTCACTGCCGATGTTAGCTTGTCCAGTTGCCCCGCAACCTTCTTGATCAGCCCAAACTGACGGTCTGCAAATAGCCTTCTCAAACGGTCCTCTAGGTCATTTATCTGAGTCGGCACCATTTTCGCAGGCAGTGATATCTCCTCACTAACCACTCCAACGGCCCAGTCAGCCTCTTTCATAGTCAAGCCAAGCATCTCGACGAGCTTGTCCTCAGCCTCCTGAACTGTCGTAGTGAATGTTTCTATTATCTCAGCAGGAAGCATATTTCTGAGAGCACTTCCATCAGCTCCCTCCATGTCAGCTGACTGGAGTATGCTGATGATCTGCTGACCTCCAAGGGTGACCTCACTCTTCGAAATTCTGCTCTTAATCTCCTCGTTCAGCCAGGCCTCGGTCTCTGCAATTGCTGTCGGAAAGGCCTTCACAGCCTTCCTGTACCTATCCAGCTCTGTGTCAACGCTCTCAGCTAGTTCCCCTTCTTCATTGATGTTCTTCAGAATCTCCCCGGCCTCTTTCAGACTGTCCAAATCCAAACTCTTGACAAATCCTTCTACAGATTCATTGGATGGTAAAGTGTCAATTGAACTGGCAAGTTTGGATGATGCATCGATGACTCTATAATTCCTAGAGTAGAAACCTATAGTTCGCTCAGGAAGAATGGTATCCAGTGTCCAATCCTTCCCTAGTATTTCCACATTGTCGAGCATATCCACTGTATCATCATATACACCTAGGGGTGAGATGAAGAGGACAAGATCGTATCCTTTAGCGTAGTCTGCAGCATTCTCACCTTCAGAAAGGACATAGACTGGGCACCATCTATCTACACCCTCAGACACAAGTGTGTCAAACACCTTTTCATCGTTAGTGATTATCACCCTGCCTTCCAATCGGCGGGGCTTCACTCGTCTATAGAGACCACGAACCTGGGTCAGATTGGTCTTGAGATCTTCTTTCTGCTCATCTTTCAGCCTGGATGCCATATCAATGGCGTCTGAGAAGTACTTCTGGCGCTCGTGAATGACGTCAATCTTGTCCGGAGGAAGAGGGAAATACAGTATGAGCTTGTCTCGCGCGTAGCCCGTATTGGTATAACCACGGATTATTCCTACGACCGACTCGAATATCTTCCTCACGTCAGTGCTTCGTAATATCGTATTCGAACTAGCACCAAACTGAACCTCAAAAGCAGCCTTCACGATGTTGATTGCCTGTCTACTCCCAATTCCAGGTGCAGCTGCAACCAAGTCGACGCGTGAATCTGTGATGACCTTGAGGGCCACTGCCTCGCTGCCGAAATGGTCGACGAGAGCCTTCTTGATCTTGTCACCGACGCCTGGAATGTCTGAAAGACGTTCTATACTCACTCTCATGTCCCCTGAGTCGTGGTTGTTGTCTGCTTTGAGGTATTCCTTAAAGACCTGACTCTCAGTCATAATGGGTCACCACTCTAGTGAAATCCATCAAACGATTCGGACTTGACGGACTTCGCTCCTAGTCTACCGTGTGTGCACTTTCATTGAAAAGCACCTGCAAAATTGAGGATTTGGCGCGGTCAGTAGCCCAGCTTCATGTCCACAATGTTGAGAGGCTGTTCTCCACCTACAAAACGTAGGACGTTTTCCCTAATGAAATGAAGATGAGCCTGCCGGGTACTTATGGAATATGCTGCGCGGTGTGGTGACATGACAACATTGTCCAGCTCGTGATAGGGGAAGTCGAGGGAGGGCAGCTTCATATCGGGTTTGCCCCATTGAGGGTAGTTCCACCAGACGTCCAGCCCAGCAGCAAGGATTTGTTTGTCCTTCAATGCTCGGTAGAGAGCAGCTTCATCAACTATCTCTCCCCGGGATATGTTCACGAGAATCGCGGAGGGCTTCATCCAAGAAATGACCTCACTGTCGATAATTCCCCGTGATTCATGGGTGAGCGGCAATGAAAGAACGATGAAGTCAGCCTCTTGCACATATGGCTTCATCTTTTCCATACTGGTTATGCTGTCAACGAGAGCCGCGTTGGGGCTTTTCCCACTTCGCGTCACGGCTTTCAGCTTAAGATCAAAGCACTTCAACCGCTTCGCTATCTCAGCACCTATGTTGCCTAGTCCTATAATCAGACATGTCTTATTGCGAATCTCCACATTGGGATTTAGTCCACCAAAACCATAGATCCAGTCGCCCTTTCGGAGCTCTCTGTCACTTAGGATGATATTCTTTGCTGTTGCAAAGAGGAGCATAATTGCATATTCAGCAACCTCCAGGGCATTCATGTGATTGTTACAGACTATGATGTCGCCCCGGTCTAGAACTGCTTGGCGGTCTATCTTGTCGATGCCAGCACCCAAGGCTTGAATCATCTTAAGATTTGGAGCCTCACGGATATAATCCCCGCTTACACGACCAGACACCACAATGTCTGCATCTCGAGCATGCTCAAGCATTGACTTAACAGTCCTCTCTGAGCGAACAACGATAGCCTTGTTTCCCAGTGTTTCCTGGATTGCATTGGCCAACTCCTCGGTATAGGTCACCAGAACCTTCAATGGAACCACCTTCACATACCCGTAAGTGTAAGGTATTGAAAAAGGACGTAGTCTGGTCCTATTTCAAGGACCAGATCTGTGGTTTAGTACGACCGGGCGATGTAGACGACTTCTTGAGCGACCCTTCCACACACAGGACAGACTCCCGCGGCGTCTTCGTCAATGTCTATCCGGGTACCGCGTATCTCACCACCAGTCTTGTCCTTGATTTCCTCATCGCAACTCAGACCTTCCATCTCAGTAGTACAGAATGGCGTCCGAGCAATCTTACCCTTGTCCATGGCATCTTCAATCTGACCAATTGTATCTGCATCTACTATAAGGCCGTCAAACTTGGCCTCGGCCTGTGATCTCAGAGTCTGGTCGATTTCTTTGCCCAATGACTTGACATGCTTCTTCAGGTCCTTCAAGGTTACGGATTTACGTTTCATGAGATCTCTGCGAAACACAACCACCTGTTCCAGCTTCATGTCCCTTGGACCTGCCTCAACACGGATAGGCACCCCTTTCATCTCCCAGTAGTTGTACTTCCAACCGGGAGTGGCATCACAGTCGTCCAAATGAACCCTGAAGCCAGCCTTCTTGAGGGTCTGCTCGATTTTCTTGCAGTACTCGAGGACTGGCTCTGCATTCTTCCCCTTGACGATGGGAATAATAACAACTTGATAGGGAGCAAGCTTGAATGGCAGACGGAGACCTTTGTCATCACCATGTACAGATATCAGGGCCCCGAACATCCTAGACACAGCAGGACCATAGCAAGTCTGCCAAGCATACGCTGTTTCGTTGTTCTCATTGAGGTACTTGATGTCGAAAGCCTTTGCAAAGTTGTCGCCTAGGTCATGTGTAGACGGCAATTGGATGACCTTTCCATCAGGCATCAGAGTGTCTGCTGCGTAGGTATTCAATCCACCGGGAAACTTATCCCATTGTGTCCGTTTGAACACCATTATTGGCAGTCCATAGTCTCCTGTGACAACTTCCTTTGTGGTTTCAAGATCCTCCATCACCTGTGCAAGAGATTCTTCATGTGTAGCAAACACATTGTGGCTCTCAATCCATAGAAACTCACGGCCTCTTAGGAAGGGACGTGTGCTCTTTATCTCCGATCGAAACACCGAGCATCTTTGATACCTCTTAAGAGGCATGTCACGCCAACTTCTTATCCAGAATGAGTACATTGGGTAGATTGCAGTCTCACTCGTAGGTCTCAGAGCCAGTCTTTCCTCAAGCTCTTCGCCATCACCAATCTCCCTAATCCAGAACACTGCAGGAGTAAAGCCCTCGACGTGTTCAGCCTCTTTGGTGAGGTTACTCTCAGGAATCACGGTCGGGAATAACATGGGCAGGTGACGTTTGCTTTTCAGAGCTTTCTCATAGAAGTCAAACATGATGTCCATGGTCATGTAGCTCCATGGAGGAAACGGGGTAAAGCCCTTGACGCCATATCGGATGTCTGCGAGGTCAGCGACCTTGCATATCTCACCGAACCAGTCGGGGAAGTTCTCTTCCTTCTTTATGTGGAAGATTGCTTGCTTCGATTCCTTGTTCTTGTCACTACCACTCATTGCATCTACTCCTGCGATCTGATTGTTTTATGGAGTACTGGCTAGGACTGAGAACTAGCATTTTATTGAATCGGAACGCGTTCACCTAGCATATACGTTCACCAACAGGGTGTCATCTTGGGTCCATATTTAAAGTCTGCTGTGTGAGTCAGCGTTTTGTGGTGACCTCACCAATTTCTCGTATTCGCTCGTCCATCTTATGCTCCTTAATCAGTTTGGCGACCACCGAATGTACAAGGGTTTCCCATTCAGGATTGTTCCATAGGATGAGGTCCCGTATGTGCTTCGCACTATATGTGGTCCGTTCAAGAAGCTGTGTTTCATCAACTTCAATGCCAGCGTCCTTCAACAATCTAGTCACTAGCGGATTATGGGTGTAAGCCTTGTCAAAGTATGGAACGAAGCTCTTGAGGTGCGCGACCCAGAGAGGGTGGATATTGATGTCAGCCAGGGGAACTATGTCTACTCGATCGAGTGGAATGCCCTCTTCGATGAGGGCCTGTCTCATGAACATGACCCTCTCACCACCTGTGAATGGATTGTTGGGTGTGTGTGAATACTGAGCGCTCCCAATCACAATGACTAGTTCTTCGCCCTTCTCGAGAATCTGCTTTACAGTATGGACATGGCCCTTATGGACCGGTTGAAAACGTCCTATGAACACGGACCTCATCTTAACCTCAATCTGACGAGGCCTGTGACATTAAAAGCGTTCTCTACTCGTATGAAAACGGAAGTCTTTACAAACCAAACCATTACGGATTGCTTGGTGTACGGAGATGATTGAGATTGATGGTGCCTTTGGAGAGGGTGGCGGTCAGATTCTCCGAACATCGATTGCCATCTCAGCGTTGACTATGCAGCCAGTAAGTATCTCGAATATCCGTGCTGGTCGGCCAAAGCCTGGGTTGAAGAAACAGCACATAGCTGGAATTGAGGTGTTATCTCAACTAGTTAGTGCAGATGTTACGGGCCTTGAAGTAGGAAGCACACAAGTGGAATTCACACCACGTGAAAGAAAGGGGGGCCACTTCAGATATGATGTTGGAACGGCTGGATCAATCTCGCTCATTCTTCAGGCAGCCTTGCCTGCCGCCGTCCTATCGCCTGAACCAGTCCGATTTAGCCTGACTGGCGGGACTGATGTGTCGTGGAGTCCCACGATTGATTACATGCGCGAGGTGTTTGTACACGCCCTTCACATCATGGGACCAGTGGTTGAGATTTCAATGAGTCGTCGAGGTCACTTTCCCCGTGGTGGTGGGAAGGTGGCCTGCAATGTGACTCCTGTAACGAGAATAGCACCCATTGAGCAAGAAAGATTTGGTGAAGTAAAACAGGTACGGGGACTCTCACACTGTGTCAGACTACCTCCGCATGTGGCTGAGCGACAGGCCAACTCTGCACAAGAGAAGCTCCATGAGAATGGCATCGCGGATGTTTTGATTGAAAGGGAGTCATACCCAAAGCAAGAGGACAAACATCTCGGAGCGGGTAGTGGAATCGTAATCTGGGCCGAGTCCTTTTTCGGATTAAGACTTGGCGCTGATAACTTGGGGGCAAAGGGAAAGCCTGCAGAAGAAGTTGGATCTGAGTGTGCAGAACATCTCCTCAAAGAGCTCTCCACAGGAATGGCAGTTGATTCGCATCTCTGTGACATGCTGATTCCTTATATGGCGCTGGCTGATGGCATGAGTAGGATAGGAGTGACTGAAGTCACATCACATCTGAAGACCAACATATGGGCTGCGGAGAAACTACTGGACGCTGATTTCGCCTTACAGGGAAAACTAGGTGAGCCGGGCACATTAGATGTCGGTGGGACGGGACTCGCCCTCTGAGATTGTTGTTAGGAACGCTTGAATTGCCTCCTGGATGGATTCTAGGTCCACCTCTTCCAGAGCTGCAGTCATCAATTCATTGACTCCAATCCCTTCTGTCGCAACAATCTCATAAGCGCCCTGAATCATTCCTCTCGCAGTTTCCAACTGTTCAGGCTGAGCGATGTCAATCTTGTTGAAAGAAACCAGAAGTGGGTTCAATGGAAACATCTTGCGAACCTCTCTATAGAGATTAAACTGGTCCTCTAGCTTCCAACCGCATGCCTCAGAAGGATCCATCATGAAGATAATGACGTGTGCGAGGTACTTCAGAGCTGCAATCCCCTGTTTCTCTATCTCGTTACGCTCGGACATGGGCCTGTCAAGTATGCCCGGGGTATCGATGATCTGAACGTACTGGTTTCCAACTTTTAGATGCCCGATAATCACTTTCTTTGTTGTGAAAGGATAGTGTGCTATCTCTGGTTCTGCAGAGGAAACGGCCTTCACAAGAGTAGATTTGCCAACATTTGGAAAGCCAGCGCAGACAATAGTGGGTTCATCTGGTGCGACTCCGGGAAGACGAGCCATCTCCATCTTTGCCATAATAATGAAATCCAGATTAGGAGCAGTAGCACGTAGAATAGAAGATATCCTTCCCTTTGCTGCTCTCCGAGTCTTTTTCATTTGTCGAAAGTCGTCGGCGAGTTTCAATGCCTGAATGTGGTTGTTAGTTATATCATCAATGGGCGGAATGCAGTTATAGACAGCACCAAGAGCTTGCTTCAGTCTATCAGTGCCAACAAGAATCTCTGTCAATTCATAGTAGAACGGATGAAGGCGATCCAGAGTCGGGAAGTCTTCGACTGCACTCTTCAGTTTGGATTTGACCTGCTTCGAAAACTCCTGAAGACGTGATATCTCTCTAATGCGAGTACGTTCAACTCTCTTTAGTCTGAGAGAACTCTTCATACTAAGCCTTGTCGACTTCCTGTGAGCGAAATCAATAATCTCCTCTGCAGTCATGATTGTTGGGATTTTTGCAAAGGGATTCAACCATTTCATTTCTGACTACCAATTCCTATTAGCTTATGTCCGTACAAAAGGAACAGGTCAAAACGTTTTAAACAGAACCTTCCTGACCCTAATCTGGGACAAGCGTCCCGACGGAGGTCTTGTATTAATGTCACTTCCTACTGGTGCAACTGTTGTCGGAATAAAATGCAGCGATGGTGCCGTTGTCGCTACTGACTCATTAGTCAGCTGGGGCACTTTCATACTATCAGACAAAGGTGTCAAGGCATTCAAGCTTACTGACTCGATAGTCTTGGCCTCTGCAGGACTCACGTCAGACTATCAGATGCTTGTAAACAGGCTTCAGGCCTATATTAAACTCTATGAACTGAATCAGAAGAAGTCCATCAGTGTAAGGGCCCTCTCTAAGATGCTCTCCAATACTCTGTATCAACAGAAGATGGCACCCCTTTATGTACAGACTGTAATTGTTGGCGTGGATGAAGGTGGTCCTGCACTCTACTCACTTGACATGGGTGGTTCACTCATTCCTGATGAGTTTACAGCCACGGGTAGTGGAACACAGATAGCCTACGGTGTCCTAGAGAAAGACTACAAAGAGGGACTGACAGTCAAGGAAGCCGAAAAGATTGCTGTCGCTGCTGTTAAGGCAGGAATAGCCAGAGACGCACAGTCTGGCGGGTCCATACACGTGATGACAGTGACAAAGGATGGGGTCACCGAACAGGTCTTCGAAAACTAGTGCGTGTGTATTCATTGGAATTCTATCATCTGATATTCCGCACTCATTCCTCATCACGCTATAGCGTAGCGGCTCTTCTCGGATCCATAGAAACAGACCATAGACTGACCGAGCTTAAAGTGAGTGCCCCTCTTGAGCTATCAAATAACATGATTCAGCGAGAGGTTGAGCGAGGGCACGTCGTCATCGCTCAGTCAGTAATGAGTACACAGATCGACCGGGTTTTTCGCGAAACTAAGAGAGTAAAGGACAGATTTGGCGACTCGGTCATACTCGTCGGGGGCGGGCCTCACGCAAGCGCAAGACCTGCAGAATTGTTAGATGCGGGCTTTGATTTTGTCGTGGTGGGAGAGGGAGAAAAGACATTCAGGGATTTGATGTGGTGTCTGACCAATGATTGCGACCCTGCGAGGTTGGATGGTGTGGTAACAGGCGATGATACCTCATTTCCCAAGCCAAAGGACCGTCCCAAGGTGTCCCTTGATGATTATCCGCCGTTTGCTTTAGAGATGAATATTCTTGGACCCATCGAAGTGACTCGGGGATGCCCATTTGCCTGCAAGTTCTGTTGTACTCCGTTCCTGACTGGCGGAGGTGCAAGACATAGAACTGTAGACTCGGTAGTGCATTGGCTTGAGCAAGCTGTTCGAAGAAGAGGCTTCAAGAGGACATGGTTTCTCTCCCCTAATGCCCTTTCATATGGAGGAAAGGGACGCGAGGTGGTCCCTGACAAACTTGAGGAACTACTAAGAGAATCAACTGCAGTGATGGGACTTGAAGAAGTTTTCTTCGGCGCTTTTCCGTCTGAAGTGAGACCTGAATTTGTCACCAAACAGGTTTTAGAGATGATGCGTATCTATGTGGCAAACGATACACTCCAGATAGGGCTTCAATCAGCAAGTGATAGGGTTCTCGAACACAGCAATCGTCACCACACTGTGGAAGAAGGACTGGATGCAATTGAGATTGCAATCGACTGCGGTTTTACTCCGCACGTTGACATGATGTTTGGACTCCCAAGCGAAACAAGGAGGGAATTGGATGCAACTATCGAGATGTGTCAGACACTCTCCGACATGGGCGCAATGGTCCACGGTCATGTCTTCATGCCATTGCCAGGCAGCGAGTTCGAAACCATGCCGCCTGGAAAACTGGACCAGGATAGTAGAAGTACACTTGGAGAACTCTCCCGCAGAGGAATTTTAACAGGGTCGTGGAGTAGTCAAGAGGATCTAGCAGCAAGATTGGCCGCAAAGGGATGAAACCAAGTTCATTGCCAAACGCTCATAAGACAAGCGCTCAGACTAGGCCCGAATACACCTTGAGTTCTGACATGCCTATTGAATTGAGAGAGAAGCTCAAGCGGCAGGGGTACCACCTCCTTGGAGAGCGTGGAGCATTCAAAGCATGTCAATGGCAAAGAAAGAGTCTGGTACATGGAGATGTATGTTATAAACAGCGGTTCTATGGAATCGAGAGTCATAGATGCTTGCAGATGACACCAATCGTTGACAAATGTACTCAGAACTGCGACTTCTGCTGGCGAGTCACACCAGCGGACATTGGAGTGGGATGGAATCAGACTGCAGTCAAGAATGAGGATGTGCTTCCGCCATCAGAATTGTTAGACCAGACTCTTACAGCGAACCTCAGGTCTCTAGGAGGATACAACCCTGAAGTTACTGCAGAAGTGTCTGCTGAGAAATATGAGGAAGCCAGAAACCCAAAACATCTAGCCATATCATTAGCAGGAGAGCCAACACTCTATCCTCATCTAAGTGGACTAATTGACGAGGCGGAGAAACGGGGAATGACCACATTTCTTGTGACAAATGGTACCCAGCCAGAAGTAATAGCTGAAATGTCACTCCCAACGCAGCTGTATGTGACTCTAGCAGCACCCAACGAAAATATCTACAGGCTGTTATGTGGACCGAGTGTTTCAGACGGTTGGAAAAGGCTGAACGAAACTCAGGAGTTGCTGCATTCACTCTCGTGTCGACGCGCGAATAGGCTCACCATGGTAGAAGGTCAGAACATGAATGGAATTCGTTCATACGCTGAGATGATACTGAAAGGAGAGCCTGATTTCGTTGAAGTGAAGGGCTTCATGTTTCTGGGCTCAGCAAGAGGAAGACTCGCTCAGGAAAATGCGCCCTCTCACCGTGAGATTCGTGCCTTTTCTGAAACATTATCAGCACTCACGGGGTACTATGTTCAAGACGAGCAGGTGGAAAGCAGAGTTGTACTACTCTCTAGTAAGAAACACATAAAGAAGATACACAGCATTTGAGGTGGTGGCGACAGCCATGAAACTTTCCGAGATTCTTAAGCCGATGAGGACTGAAATCGAAACTGACGATGGGGTTCGGGAGAAAGTTCTTCCCCTGTCAAGATCTGCAGTAAGAAAATGTAGTGAGTCAATAAAGGAAACCCATAGAGGAAACTATGACTCAGCTGACAAACTTCTGTCTGAGGCTCATGAAACTGCAGAAAAGGCAGAGAGGGAGATGAAAGGGAGCGAGTTCATGTCCCATTCGAAGTCGCTTGCAGTTGCATATCAAGAGCTAGCAGAAGCAGCAAATCTGCTCTCCCTTCTGAGAAACAGCACTTTTACTCCACCTGAAAAGTATGGGATTCCTACAAGAGCCTACCTCACTGGCCTTGCAGATACAGTTGGCGAGCTGAGAAGAGCAGTATTGGATAAGCTTCGGGATGAGAAAGTCGAGTCTGCAGTGAGTCTGCTTGGTTTTATGGAGGAGATACTTGACGAACTCCACACGTTCGACTTCCCCAATGCTCTAGTGCCGGAACTCCGGAGAAAGTGCGATGTCGCTAGGTCTATCATTGAAAGAACACGAGGCGACATTACATCAGCTATTCAACAGGCCAAGCTGGTGGAGGAACTCAGAGGATTTGAAGACCGTCTGAGAGGCAATCAATAAAAAGAGAAGGCAAGGAGAGCAAAGTGAGATGATTGCACCGGACATCTGGTTCACCCTCTATGTATTGGCTAACGAGGGAGCAGTCCATAAGAGAGCTATTCTGACAACACGTAATCTTGGAGATCTTCTGGGCGTAAGTCAGCAGACAGCTTCCCGTAGAATCACATACTGTGTTGAAGAGGGCTATTTGAGTAGAGTGCACACTGCCAGCGGGATGCTTGTTCAGCTCTCAAAGAAGGGCGTCAAAGAACTCAGAGGAGTGATGACCGGCCTTGAACTCGCTCTTGTTCCACGTGAAGAGGAGATAGTAATTGCAGGGCGAGTTGTACATGGTCTTGGAGAAGGGGCGTACTATGTTGATGCTTATTCACCGAGATTTCTAGATTTGCTTGGATTCGAACCGTTTTCAGGCACTCTCAATGTCAAGATAGTCGATGATGGGTCAAGAAGTGCCATTAATAGAATGAAGCAGACGCCGCCCCTCATTGTTCCAGGATTTACCTATGAAGGGCGAACTTTTGGAGACGTGGTCTGCTACCGTGTACTGGTGAATCAGAAAGTGGATGGCGCTGTCGTCATTGCACAGAGAACTCATCATGGCCAAGAGATCTTGGAGGTAATCTCCGAAGTCAACCTGAGGTCCAAACTGAAGCTTAAGGACAATGATCTTGTGACTCTTACTATTGTCCCACTGCATAGATTTTAGTACTAATAGCCGAACTCTCCCGTGAGGGGCACAAAAGCCACTCCGCCCCATCTTTTCTTGGTCACTTTCGATTTTTCATCTTTCTCGACCATCATCAGTTCTTGATAGAATCCACGGGACCCGACGGGGATTAGCATGACTCCTCCTGGTCGAAGCTGATCTACCAAGGGAGGCGGAACACTTGGGGCTGCCGCTGCTACAAGTATTCTGTCAAATGGAGCTTCATCGGGGAGACCTTTACCACCATCTCCCTGAATTAGAGTCACTCTTTCAGCATATCCCGCACGCTCAAGATTGCCCCGGGCAAAATCAATGAGACCCTTAACAATCTCAATCGTATAGACGTGACCCGGATTGGGAGAGCCCTGTGGTGCTACTATTTCAGCACACAGAGCTGCATGATATCCTGAACCAGCACCTACTTCTAAGACTCGATGGCCCTCAGCCAATTTCAAACCTTCGCACATAATGACGCACATATGCGGAGCCGAGATTGTCTGACCGAGTCCTATGGAGAGAGGTGAGTCGCGATAGGCATGATTTCTGGACTCTGGTAAGACAAACTCCTCACGAGGAACAGTTGCGAATGCGCGTTTAACCACATCTGTGCTGAGATAACCCCTGCGTTGCAGACTATGAGCGAGGCTCTCCTTTTCCTTTTCAAGTGAACTGTCCCGCATCATTACCACTACACAAATGAACATGCAATGATAAAAGCGTTGACAGGTATAGCCTTGACATGCGAAGAGTGAGGTTCCAGGCTCGTGGACACGAAAATGTGATTGCGAAACACAGGACCACAGTTGAGATTACTACTGAAGCCTACCTCACTCGGGAAGGTACATGCATTATAGGGGTTCAATCAGATCAGACCTTGAGTGAGATACCCCCTGAGATTAAGGCACTTGTGAGATTAGAAAAGACGGAGATTACTCTAAGACTGAAAGCAGACAATCTCACAGAGATAATAACAGGAAGGGGACACCCAGGACTAACGTATTCAGATAAAGTCAGCATGGTGGCAAGAAAGAGCTCATTTGTCTGCGACAGGACACTTATGGTCAGTGCTGACAAAGCAGCCTCCGATTTGAACCGCTCATTTGTTGACGCCTTGAAAGATTCTGGTGTGTTAATAGAGTGCGAGCTGCTCTTCATCACTGAATAACTACATCTGCAACCATCTGGTACTCATAGGGAGCGCTATCACGTACTCTACGAATAGTTTCAATCCGAGCGACCTCTCTACCGCCATCGTTGACAAGTCCAGTGATTTTCTCTGTCAGGCTGCTCTCGGGATTATCGCCTCCGATGAAGTCGTAGTAGTGCATTACTCCTTTCGGCTTCAGAGCCTTGCAGGCGTCAACTACAAACTCGAATGCTCCGGCGGGGTGGTTCATGATTACTCGATCGACATCACCATCAAATCCACTCTGAATATAGTCATGGGCATCCCCAAGTATTGGTATAATCTCTCCAGCGAAGCGGTTGAGCTCCAAGCTCTCTTGAAGCAAATCGATAGCATCTGGGTTTATGTCCACTGCGTAAACCTTGACTCTGTGTCGTCTGGCAATATGCAGTGCAAAGGGTCCAACTCCAGTGAACATATCAATGACTAACTCGCCATCCGAAACCAAATCAGCGATTCTATTGTGCTCCTCAAGCAGCCTTGGGCTGAAGTATGCCTTGGCGACATCTACCGCAATTCTAAGATTATACTCAGTGTGAATGGTCTTTGTTTTTTTCTGGCCTGCAAGTATTTCATACTGACGGACGCGTGTTGTTCCAGATATTGCGCCCCTCTTTCCAAGCACAGTGTTGAAATTCTTATGAACTGTCTTGAGCGCGGCACCTATTTGCCTGCCGTAGTCTGTGAGCTCATCAGGAATTTCAATTACCGCTATATCCCCAATCAAATCATACGCGCGTGGAAGCAAATCCAGTAGATTTGTGGGAATCAGACCAACAAGTGCCTCTGAGAGGGTCTTGGGACCCATATAGACTGGCGTGAAACCGCGCATCCCTATCTCATATTCAATCTTTCCAAGAATCTTCCCGAGACTCTTCTTCGTCTTCTTCTCGGTCAATGGAAAATATAGCCAATCAGTGTTTTTTGCAATCTTGTATTCGATATCAAGGAGTTTTGCATCAATAAGGGCTTGTCTGGCTTGCTCTCCATCACTCACGTTTGTTCGCACGAAATATCTATCGAACGACACAGATATCATTAAACAATCGTTCCTAATGAGTCTGGCTGTCAAGGGGAAGGATTATCATCAGGCATAGACCGGACTTCAGCTCATCAGGGGTAGCAATATTGCCTGGACAAGGACGCACACTTCGAGACCGTGATTTGATTCTCACAGAGCCTGGAATTTTCTTCCGGGTCTATGGTTATTGGCATCCTTCTTCTGGGTACATCTGTGACCCTGAGTATGTCCCGATGTCAATCTTCAATTCAGAAACTCTCCTCGAGCAGCGCATAAGAAGGAAAGGATATTGTAAGTTCTACGGTTCTGAGGGCATAGAGTTTGTCACAGAAAAGTATCCTCAGTTCATGGTTCCATACCCCCCACTTGATACAACCCTTGTTGGAGTACGACATTCTGACGTCAGAAAGGAGTTCAGAACCGACGAAAGTCTTAGAGAGATGCTTATATCACCGCCTGATGACCTCCTTGCAGGTTTCTTGGTTGAACTCATTGATTATCTTCTTGAAAACACCTCAATGAAAAAGACCGACCTAGGGATATTTGGAAGCCTGTTGGCTGGAATATACCACCCTCAGTTCTCAGATCTAGACATTACAGTCTACGGAAAGAAGACCTTTGAGAAACTTCGCCCATATCTGCTTGAGTGGTATGCCGATTCTGACGGATATCTGGCCAACGAGTTCATCGTTGAGGTACAACAGTTTCTGGAGAAACCGTCTCCATTCACTGCGATAACCCGGGAAGAAATTATTGCGCACCATCGCCGAAAGGGAATCTATGGGATTCTACTAGGAGCACGTGAACCGTTTCTCAAAGTCGAGTTTGAACCAATCCGCAGATTCGATGAGATTGACAATCTCGTTGAAGATGCAAAGATGACCCCTGGTGACCGTATAACTATCAGGGCACGCATAACCGACCACGATGATAGCTACTACATGCCAAGCGAGTATGGGATTGAAACACTTGAGGTACTTGAGGGTGATACGAGTGCTTCACCCACAAGGGTCCTCAACTTTATTGAACAGTTCAGAATGATGGCCTTCAGAGATGAAGAGGTAATAGTTTCAGGTATTCTCGAGCATGTTGAACGGAGAACCACAGAGTATGACCAGATAGCGTTGAGTTATCCGCCTGGGTGGGAAGATAATGTTCTCAAGACAATAGACGCTGTGGAGTTCTAGGTATCGAGGAGTCGTATGTACTCCTTCCCTGCACCGGTCTTTGAACCTACCATGAGCTGATAGAATGCTTCTACGGATGGATCATTTGAGATGACTCTCTGAATGATACCTGACACCTCAACACTGTCACCGGCTAAAATAAGCCCTCGAAAAGATCCTTCATAGACAAGGATTCGAGTTATGCGCGCCCCATCAATCACTTCGAGAGGAGAAGACCTGCCCTCATAGATAGCTGGAAGAAACAAGCCATGTTTGTCAGTGGTAATCTCCATGTTCACTCTCACTGGTTCGGAAGTCATTGTTGTATATGACTCGCAGCTATGGATTATTGGAGCTTCATCAGGGAGCAGTATTGGCATAACTCCGATTGA
>JBHLQK010000023.1:20262-22131 GCA_048884925.1 Candidatus Thorarchaeota archaeon | reverse complement strand
GTTGAGCTCTCCAATATGATAGTTGCTATGCCTCAGCAAGTACATGAGCTTCTCGAGTATTGAGCTAATCCAGTGGAAACCGTCTGTTTCAAGAAGCGCGACATCAGAAACGGATTTCAAAGTATCAGCCCACTTTTGCCCGATCTCTTGCAGATAGGAGTTGACCAGCTCCTTTGTCAGTCTTGGCAGTGCCTCCTTCTCTACACTGGTGACTTCATCCCAATTGATTCCGGCACGCGACCCCCATTTCATAATGTCAGGGTCACTGCCCAGATAGAACTCCGCTGTTTCGATGATATGGTATGCGGTTTGGGAGTAATACCACTGACCTACTCCATCATGCCATCTATCATCAGGGACGTTTTTGATGGCATCCTCCAGCATCTTCCAAACCGAGGTGTACTGAGCCATCAGAGCCTTTGGTATTGGCTCTAATTCTTCTTCAGTCAAGGTTTCTCACTCTGATTTAACACGCGGATCAGAAACGACTTGAATCGGGTTGCTCTCAGTGTCCTCGAAGTTGAAGTATGAAACCATGTCTGGGATGTCTACAATGTCATCCGAATCAATGCCTTTGCTCTTGAGGTACTCCTTCGTTACAACAAGGTCATCGACTACAAGTGTCAGAGTCCCAGAACCTCGCGTGATTTCGCCCTCGGGCTTATAGTTTAAGCCCAGTCTTGCACCAGTAATGGGCAGGGCAAACTCCATCCAGCCAGCTTCTTCACCGCCGTCCCAAGTCTTCTCGAGCCCTAGGATGTTTCCATAGAACTTTCTGGCCCGGTTAAAGTCCTTGACATCGTACTGGAAATATACCGTTTCCTTACTGTATGGGATTGGATACTTGTTGGTCATTAGTTCCTCTCCGGGTTTGTCTTAACACCTGTTAACTTTGAATGGAGATAAGTCTTCTCCAAGGTGTGCAATAATTGATAACCAGCCTATGCATACAGATGATTGTCGCTGTCATTGGATGACGGAGGAGAGTGATTGAGATTTCGAGAAGTACAGGTAAGCTAGCTTTTGGAGCTCTACTGTCCATAGTAGGGTTGGCAATCTTTGTGGATGACCTTCATGACTTTGTACCAGGGACGGACTGGCTACACTGGTTGCCAGAATTTGACCCAATCGTCATAGGAGAATTTCATCTGGAACACCTATACATCGGTGCACTGATTCTCCTGATTGGACTGATTGTCATGGCGCGTTCATAGACGCAATCTAAGGCAGATACTATCCAAGGACGCCTAGGATCAACAGCGGAAAGATGATCGTTGCATCCCCGATGACCGTTTCGAATTTGGCCTCGGTCTGAACTTTCTGCCATGAAACACCCTCGACTAAGGGAGCCCCACTAAGACTACCACCCTCGGGGCGATCAAGGGTGATTTGAACAGCCATATCGAGACCACCCCTCAATATGGTAGAACCCATTGTGAAATGCTTTGTAAGACCACCACCCAGCATTATTGCACCTGTCTTCTTGGGTCTAGTCACAATCTCTCCAAGAATCCGTAGATCCTTCACAAAATCAAGAGCAAAAGCCTTCGTGGTGCTGTATGTATACAGATGGAAACCGAGCATCGAGTCCATGAGGCCTGGCGAAAAGATAGGGACGTTGTGCAGTGTAGCCTGTCGCACTATTGATGCTTCATCTGAAAGGGAAGACCCGAGTTCGGATATGAACTCACTTGGAGCAAGACTTGTCATCTTGGCATCAGGCAGTGCATCCAAGAAATCGTAGATTCGTTTCTCAAAAACCTCAAAGTCCTTTTCCTCGACATAGAGGTCCGCAATCCTGCCCATCCCAGATTCTCTCAGTTCACGGTCATCCATCTGTGGTGGGACTCGGTAGTGTGCACCGCCATA
>JBHLQK010000023.1:0-20162 GCA_048884925.1 Candidatus Thorarchaeota archaeon | reverse complement strand
GCCCAGGTCGTATTCCGGGAGGGCAACACCCGGACCCGCGTATACCCAAAACGAATCGAGTATGATTGATGGTGCTTCAGTTAGGGTTAGACCTTTCTGAGCAAGGATGTGCTTCTCCGAATATATTGGGGGTCTGGAGAGAGGGCCGAAAGTAATTCGTTAAGCGCACTTCAATAGCTTTTAAACAGTGGTACGGAAGAATTGTAGCTATGCAGAGCCTTGTCAGCTTATATTCCTTCACTGTCGTGATAAATGCCCTTCTACTTCAGGGCATTCTCATCTATCTCGTACGTGGAGGAAGGAATGCATATCTGAACTCCATCATGAATTTCCAAAAGCCAAAATCAACTCTCGCTAGGTATTATGCTTGGAGAATCAAAAGACTCCTCAACACTGTCATCGAGGGTATAGTCTTTCAGCTAGCCCTCATTGGATCAATAGTGGTGATACTGTACCCGAGAGGTGGCTTTCAGCTTATGCTGGATTTGCTTGCCATTACTCTCTTCGTAGTCATTTTGTCGTCAATCAGCTCAATCCAAATGATTATGCGTGTCAGAGAGGTTCTGAAAAAGGAAGAAGTCATCCTCAAGCAAATTGAAGACTCAGAGGACCGGATTGATTTTATCAGGCAAATGGTTGAAGAACTGTACCAAGCAGGAGCTTACGCTGATGGGCATGCATGGTTTGCACTATTCAAGATTGCTCAACAGCAGGAGGTTGTTGGATGGTCGGTTCGTGATGTATTGATGGAGAAGAGCAAAGCTATTGCAGAACGTATCGATTCACATTTGTCAGAGATTGGGAGAAAACCAGATTCTGAGAAGGGGCCTGGAATACAATAGCTCCGCTGTTCCCCTGACACAACTCTTATATTCCATCTCCAGGGCGTCAACGAGAACTCCTAAGGAGGAACTCTGATTGTCCAAGAAGGAAGTCAAAAAGGGTCTACAAGGCGTTGTCACTAGCTACAGACGGGGCAAACACCTACAACATCCCAATCAAGTGCTTTTGCTATTCGACACCGTCAAGACACGTGCTGAGGCTGCAGCACTTGTTGGTCGAAAAGTGAAATGGACCTCAGAAACCGGAAGGGACTTTTTAGGTAAGGTTCTAGGACCCCATGGCAATAGTGGTGTTGTCCGTGCTAAATTCAACACAAACCTCCCAGGACAGGCTATTGGAACTCCAGTAGTTCTTCAGTAGGACCTGTACCAACTTTTATCAATCAATCATCGAATGTGGGCTAGGCTCCGATGATGCAATTGGCTATCTGAGGGCAGTGATGCCCAGCGACGAGTCATAGTTAGACTGAGGAGCCACTATTCTGAGTGATTCCAGACAATAACCAAATTCCCGGATGGCGAATCTAGTGATAGAGTGGCTTCTTTACTATGCTGCATATTTGCTGGCTGGCTTGACTCTAAAGCTAGGTGATGATCTCCTAGATGAACTTAATCAACCGAAGACGGCAATTGTGCCCTTGGCTCTATCGGGATTGTTGTTTGGCCTTCTCATGACCCTTTCAGAATGGGACCTAGTTCTTCTTGGTGCAATCGTCATTGGAGTCTTCATATCCGGAAAAGTAAACAAGCCACAGTTTTTGGTTGGCTTCATCATGATAGGTGCATCACTGCTTCTGATAGGTGTGCCTGCAATATCAGATGTATTTGGTCGCGTTACTCTTCTTTTGCTATTACTCTTGGCTGCTATAATAGATGAGCATGGAAATGATTGGGCTGCCAGAGATGAAAGACCAGTGATATCATACTTCTTTTGTTATAGATTTTCTCTGAAAGTTGCGGTGATTCTGCTCTCGGCCATCTGGCCATCTTTCTTTGTCGCAGCTGTGGGCCTCTGGATTTTTGACATTGGTTACGAATTAGCGGGACTTGTTGGCAAGAGATGGACTAGGTAATCATATCGTATGCCAAGCTGCAACAGACGTCTCTGAATAAAGGATTCAAACCAAGGGACTTGGCGTAGTCGACACCCTCTTGGCTTATGTACGCAATTCCATTGACACCACTCTTTAGCGCATATATGTCTGTGTCAATCTTGTGTTGTCCTATTGGCCTCGCGCATCCAAGTAGAACGGGAGTTTCTTTCATTGCTAAGCGAGTGACTGTCAGAATCCTGCCTATCGATTCAGCTGAAGGCGGATTCGCAGACGCCATTGGAGTCTTTCGTATTGGACTCAGGGCGATGATTACAACTCCAGCAGGGTTGATTCTAGATATGATGTCTAGTGCTTCAATCTCTCCACCAAGCGCACCGTGGTCCAGACCTACTAGAACATGAGGAACAGTTGGAATACCTGCTGCATGCAGCAGCTCGAGGGATTGTTCCATCCTTCTTGGACCATCCTCGAGGTGATAGATACTTTCTGAAACTTCTCTGCTTCCGATTATATCCAACATAGCAGCATCGATTGAGGCTTCTTTCAGCAGTTGGACGGTTTCTTCATCGACGAGGCCTGTATGGACCACTACCTTGAGACCTAGCTCTGAAGTAGCGGTCCTTATTGCCTCTCCGAACTGTGAGAGTGGAACGTGACCCTTTGAGTCAGAACCTCCACTAATCAGCACGCCTTCAGCTCCCCGTATTCTGACCTCTTTGCATACCTGTATGAGATGATCAGGAGTCATAGCAGGTTCCATGCTCTTGAGAAGACGTCCTTCACAGTGATTGCACTGGAGAGAACATGACGTTCCTGTCACACTGATAGAGATGAAATTATGACGGCTTGCCTGTCGATGGTCTTCTATCCTATAGGGATAGGCTGTGGGGCTGTAGCAGAATAGCTCGTTCCCAAATACCTTGAGTCTACTCTCATGGGCTGATTTCATGATGCCCTCAAAATCAGAGCTAGAAGACTCCATGATAGCTTGACCGTCAGTGAGAATGTCAAATCCCAAGTTTGTGCCTCATCAGAGGCTCTATCGTAGCTGCTATTAGGGTTGTGCTATGTTGACAAGGCCTTTGCCATAGATGTTAAGGTGTTAGTCAATTAGCGAGAGGTCAGATATGGAGGCAAGTTCAAAAAGACCGTTCATGCCTCAAATGATAAATAAGACCGGCATGCCAGCAGATGCAGAGAGGTCTGAAGAAGGATGAAAACTGCCAAGAGGATATTCAAAACGGCCCTTGACGAAGGTAGGACCTTTGTTCTCGAACATGAGGCCAAGGACATAATGGCGGGATATGGGATTCCAATCCCAGCCTACGATACAGCCGCCACAGCAGACGAGGCTGTAGAGAAATCAAAGAGTATTGGCTTCCCAGTTGTTCTGAAAATACTTTCCAAGGACATACTTCATAAGTCAGATGCTGGTGGTGTCAAGATCAATCTCAAGAATGAGGACGAGGTCCGTCAGGCATTTAATGATATCATGGAAAATGCCAAGAAATTCGGAGAAGAAAAGGGAATAGATGTGGACCTCAGTAGAGGGGTATTCATCTCAGAATTCGCAGAAATGGGTACTGAGGTTATCGTAGGTGTCACTCGTGACCCACAGTTTGGTCATGCAATCATGTTTGGTCTTGGAGGCATATTTGTGGAGGTGCTTAAAGACGTCACATTTCGACTCATTCCTCTCACAGAAATTGATGCCCGTGAAATGATTTCTGAGATAAAAGCCGCAAAGATACTAGAAGGCGTTAGAGGCCAGCCACCAAGAGATGTGGATGCTTTGGTCCAAGTGATTATGGCGGTTTCAAAGATGGTAGACGAGAATCCTGAGATTAACGAGCTTGATTGTAATCCAACATTTGTCTATGGGAAGGGACAGGGTGCGTTAGTTGTGGATGCTCGAATTCTGATTGATGATCCCAACAAAGATTCCTCTGCTACTCACTAAACAGCCTATTGAGCAGAATTAGACCCCTCTTGAGATCCTGGTCCTGAAGTGGTTCAGTTGGCTGAGCCTTTGTTGCCGCCGCGACCAAGAGTAATAGAGCAATAATTCGTGGAACCAATCTAGAATATTGAAGGACATAATCCCTATTACCTGCAGAGTCCACAAGCAATCCTTCAATCCTTCTTGTTAAGAGAGATAGTTTCTCTTCAACACCATCTCCTGACTGCAGGTTCTTGAACAGCTTGACAACCTCCGATTCATCTTGAAGCAGCTGTGCAGGCACACCAAGCGTATCAAGCAGACCCCTAGCTCCAACGATTATTGAGTCATAGTCTTCCTTTTCAATTCGCGTCATTCCTAGTTTCATAGCTTGTATCTGCCCTAAGATTCGCAGCGAGTTTGTGAGGATGTTTCGTGTTGCAGCTGGAGCAGCTATGGCTATCTTTGTCAGGTATTCACCATGCACACGCTCAAGGCTCGCAGCAAGTGATGAGTCAAGCTTCCGTTCAAATCCGGGAGAGAACCCAATGACTGCAATCTTTGGAAGGTTTGAATCTGTGGCAATCTGACGGACTGCTGTCAGTGCTCTGAAGTCATTCAGAGACATGTAGAAGAGAAGAATACGCACAATATCATAAGAAATTTCAAAGTCCTCTTCCGTGGAGATATTGCGTCCTTGGCCTTTACACGAAAATGCACAGAGAAGAAGCCATACTGAAACTAGGTGCTCGGTTAGTGTCGCACGAGATTTATCGTCACCAAGTTCATGCTCCTCTAGAAAACGTGTGAGCCTATCTCTTGCTCCAGATATCCTTCCTAGGGTTTCGCTCCCCATCTGAACTAGAGGAATTGACTTGATAAACTCGCGTGGATCTCTTGATGGAAGCCTCAGAATAAAACCCGAATCCTCTCTTGTCATTGTCCACCACTTTGAGGTAGACGTGAAGTAATCCAGCAGATCAATAGCAGTCGTCAGGTCTGAGAGATTTGTTGAATCACGATCCTGAAGGAATGCGGCGTGCCTGCACCAGAATTCAATAAACTTCCTAAGGTGAAAAGAGAGCTTTTGGCCAGACAACATGTGTTCATCATAGCGTCCAACAACAGATTCGATATGTGAAACACTATCTACCGAGAGTTTTGTATATATCAAACCCTGGTAGACATCAATTGGCTTCCGTGCCAAGGATATAGTCTCCTCCGTTCAATCGAAGAAACCCCGGAACAATATAAAGCACTGTGTCACCATTTTATTGGCTAGGACTGATGGGTGGATGGATTATGAGCCAAAACGACGTGCCCTTCTCTCGTAAGACCTGAGAGCCCTCCAGATATCTATCCGTCTCACCGCAGGCCAGTATATCTGCGCGAAATAGAGCTCTGAATATGCGGATTGCCACAGAAGGAATCCTGAGAGACGTTCTTCACCAGATGTACGAATTATTAAGTCTGGATCAGGGGTTCCATTGGTGTATAGGTGCTTCTCAATCAATTCCTCGTTGATATTGGAGGGGTCTAAACTGCCTGACTGAATCTTCTCACCAATGGCCTGTACTGCATCAACAAGTTCAGCCCTTCCGGAATATCCGATAGCAACATTCAAGATGTGGTCTTTGTAATCGCGGGTTTCCTCCTCGGCCTGTGCAATTGCCAGCTGGACCTCTTCTGGTAAAAGATCTACTCTACCAATGGCTTGGATGCAAACCCTGTGTTTGTGCACGTCTGGGTTACCCACCACCTCGCTGAACTTGTCTTTAGCGATAGCCATTATCTCATCTACTTCCTCCTTCTTTCGTTGGAAGTTTTCCACAGAGAATGCATAGAGAGTGCAGACCTTGACTCCCGCCTCCCAGAGAATCCTCAAGACCTCCATGACCTTCTGAGCACCTTTCTGATGCCCAAACCATGGTAACTCAAGCCCATGTTGTCGTGCATAACGACGATTCCCATCAAGGATTATTCCAACGTGACGGGGAGCCTTATCTTTGTGCAGCTGCCTGTGTAGAAAATATTCATAGAGCCTGTACACCGGGCCTGTCAGATTCAATCAATTGACCATCCTATTTCAATCTGAATCTATTTGCATTCCCTAAAAGGCTTGATGTTAGGTTAGTATGTGTACTAAGACTAAATCATCCCAGAAACTTTCTCAGCTGCTCGCTTCATCTCGAGAAAGACCATCCCCAGCTTAGCACTGGCTGTAGTGGATACAGTGAGGCATGCATTCATTCCAGCCTGAATGACCAGTAGCCAGCCATTTACCCCTTTGATATTGACCTGCTCGAGATTGCCCTTTCCGAGTTCGATTGCAGCCTTCTCACCAAGTGTGAGCATCGCAGCAGTCATGGCAGCGACCTTGGCTTCATCAACGTCTGTTGGTAAGGCGGACACTATTGGAAGCCCTTCAACGCTTACTATAGCACAAGCCTCAATCTCAGGTATGCTCCCCTGAAGTTCGTTTAGAACACCTTCCAAAGTGTCTCCGCGGGACTCTGACATTCGCCTCACCTGGTCAATCATTTGTACATTCTTTTGAGTATGACTTCTCTCGCTATTGCCTGAAAGGCCCTCTTAACTCCTACGCCTTGGACCGCAATAGTCTCATAGATTGGCACATTGCCTCCAAGACCTAGAAGGTCAAGCATTTCATCTCGTGACATTCTATTAGGCAGGTCTCGCTTGTTTAGCATGACCACGATGGGTATCTCGCGACCAAGAGCATCGCCCAAGAAGAGCTTGAGCTCCTCAAAGCTCTCTGTGTTCTCATCTCTCTGATCTGGAGATGAGTCGGCCACAAAGAGTATACCATCAGTGCCCTGAAGCACTACCTTTCTCTGGTGCCTGTGACGCTTCTGACCAGCGACTGTGAACACATCGAAGAGCACACGGCCTCCTGCACTCATCGGAACATAGTCAAAGAAAAGAGTGCGGTTGGTTTCATCCTCGATTGCAGTGAACTCTCCTTTCTGAAGGCCCTCAACCTTGCCGTATAGCCAACGCAAAGCTGTTGTCTTGCCTCCCAGGCTTGGTCCGTAGAAGACCAACTTGAGATGTATGCGGCCTTTGTCGTCTTTACGAATTACTGTTCACCTCACTGCATCGCTGCCTGTGCTGTCGAGGCCCCAAATAGAGGCCCTGCTCGGGGGGCTGATAAGCCAAAAACTGTGGTCTCATAAAAGGGTTTGTGGCACAATAGGAGCTGTAAAGCGCTCAAGGTCAACCGCCTCATGCGGTTAGACCCTTTCAAGCTCTGCAAGGGCGGACTTCAGGTCCTCCTCATCCAGCTCCTTGTCCTTGCCGCTGGGAGCTAACGGCTCCACTGCCAGGAACTTGTCAAGCTCGTTTGCAAGCTGTACGCCCTGCTTCTTCATGACAAGACGGATCATGCCTATGTTGACATCGGCATCAGACACAACGCACAGCACACCCTTTCCGCACGCGGATGCGAATATCTTGCCCTCACTAAACTCGCTCGTGACGATTTCCAGTTCTCCAATCTGTAGATTCTTGCCTTGTTCTTCTGAGGCACAGAAGACCGCAGAAGCAATTGCGCCGATACTGTCGACGTCCACTGGATAATATGACAGCTTGCTCACGTTTGCAATGGTCAGACCTGTCTTATCAACTAGGATCACTTTGCGAATTCCCTTTTCCTGACGGATGATGTCCGTGAGTATTCTGTCGAACGCTTTCGGATCGCTCATGGATATAGCCCCATACATACTAGTTCTTCTTGAGGACCACTAATATCAGGCCCTCTTTTTCATCGGGTGCGATGTTTATTTGACCTTGTGTTGTGTCCAAGGTAAGGAACGACAATGAACCCTCGCGGAGGAGGCGCACTGTATCCAGTGCCTTTCCTACAAGTGAGGTTATGATTGCGGCAACATTCTCTGTTGTATCTGCGTCCAAGTCGCTGCTCAGAGGAAGACCTTCCATGGTGGTGACCACGACCCCGCGTACTCCGTCTTGGGCCTTGAGCTGTTCTAGGATGGTATTGAGTTTCTCTTGACTTATCAAAGTAGAATCTCCGCCGCTATCAATTGTCCATTTGACAAATCCTAACGCCGCAGTTGGGTATTTAGCAGTTATGATGACATTGTTATGATAAAACAGCCCGTTTGCGCATTCTGAAACTATTGGCCACTTGCGAGCTATGATTCGAAAAAAGAGGTTGAGCAACGCCGCTCACCGCGGCGTCACTCGTTCATTCTGATTATGGCTTGTCTTCGTCGTCGAACATCTTCTTTGAGCTGCGTTTCATCTGGGCCAAGTTTTCAACTGCTGTCATATCTGCGGCTGCAGATGGAGCGGCCCCTCCAGCAGGAGCTTCCATCATTCGTGCCTCCTGACGTTCAAGTTCCATCTCCTCACTCTCAAGGACATCATCAGCCTTATCGAGCATAGCTTGAACGGGCTTGGGTGCGCCCTTGGCATGAGCCTTCATGGCAGACCTGAATGAGGCAAGTCTCTTCTTGCCCTTCTTCCGGTCACCTCTGACAGCATCTTCGCCAGCCTTCTGAGTCACAAAGGTTGCACCCACTGTGGGGTCAAGGGTCTTCATGATCTCGTCCTCCTTCTCAGAAACCTTCAGCCTAGTTGTGACTGCACGGACTCTTCTGGCACCATCATTGTCAGTATATGAAACTTGGACCTGAATTGGGACTTCTTTGTCCTTGAGTTTCTTCTCAGGTTCAATCTCGAAGTACAGCTCGTGATTCTCTCCCACGACTCCGATCTTCCCACCGCCGCTCTTCCTCAGCTCATCAAGAACTGCACGAGATGCCCCGGAAACATCCTTCAACTTGACGCCAGCAGGTGTAATGAGTTTCACCTCAACATCACGCCCTAGGAGTGATGCTCCAGCAAGCTCTGAGAGGCTTCTATCCAGTTCATTGGGTGTTACATAGTACATGGTTCCCCCGGTAGACTCGGGCAGCAGTCCCAGAGTCTTGAGTTCCATAGCTCCACCTGATGCGATGCCCACGACATCGAATGCCGCTCCAATCTTCCTGAACTCATCACCAAGGTCCTCGTAGTACTTGTTCGCGGGAGTCACTTGGTACCCCTCAAGGGCGCCAATCCCCTCGTTGGCAAGTCCATCTGTTAGAAGCACAATTCGGCCAACATCTCGGTGCTTGGCTATTGTATAGGCCATGCCCACAGCAGGGCCAAGCGCTGTTCCACCCTGGTCGCGTAGCGCAGCTACATGACGTTTAAGATCTGAGGACTTGTCACCGATCTTGACCATCTTGATCTTGTCCAACAGGCGTTTTGTCGAGTCCATGATAGTATCCAGACTCTGGAATGACTCTCTTGGTAGTTCGACAGCCTCTCCAGTTTCTAGGTTCCTGCAGACTACAGTGCTCTCAAACTCAATTAGGCCAAACATTGTGTCTGGTGTGTTGGCTGCCAGACTCTCAATTGATGTGTTTAGGCTGCGCTTGACAGCCGCCAGGTTCTCACCAGCCATTGATCCGGAAACGTCTATCAATGCTAAGAAAGACCGGCCGCCTGTTGAGATAGATTCAGTACCGGTCTCTGTGTCTTGTGGTGGCTTCACTAGGAAGTCTGTATCGTCGCCTGCGACGATAATCTCACCTTCGATGACGTTCAGTGTACTACAGAAGGGACAGACAAAGTGTTTCCCGACCTTATCGTCCTCTTGTATCTGATCCACACTGAGAAGAAAGCCATTGCATTTGTGGCAAGCTATTGGCTTGCCAACAATCTTGGTAACGTCTCGTGCCAAATCTCCAAACTCGACTCGCAAGACGTATGGGAGGTCTTTCATTACATCCTTTGATGAAGGGAAAGCCTCCGAAGTAGTTCTCAGCATAGGCATAAAATTCGACTCCAAAAGTCTTGGGTCTAGGTTCACATTTGCATATTTAACCTAAGCTACGAAAATCATTCGCGAATGAAATACTCCCATTTATAGGAGAAACGGTTTTTAGAAGAAGAATAACTCTCAGAGAGTCAGTACCCACGGAGAGTATGTCAAAGTGGATGAAGAAAAGGTAAAACAAGTGATTGCCGATACAATGGCGGCCAATGAGAACTTAGAGGGCATAGTGGTATGCGATGCAAAGGGGAAAGTGATTTTCGGTCATACAATCAGTGGGGGCATCAAACATTCAGACGTCGCAGATCTCTCAGTAAAGATCGCTGGAAACTCATCACAGATGGCAAGCGGGCTAGACAAAGGAGGCCTGAAAGAGGTTTCAATAGCCGCTGACAACGGCTTTATTGTAATCTTGGGCGACGTGAAAGTTGTTCTCGCTGGTATTGCAGGAGAAGGTGCCCGAGAGTCCATGGGTCTGTTGAGAATGGCTTTAAAGCGCGCTTTGATGAAGATGGTTGCCTGATATTCTCAACCCCAAGTGCTGCAGAGTTACCTTTTTGTGTGCATATTTTGCTAGTCGAAGATGCACAGGCATACCTGAATAAGGCCGAGGTATTACCCGGGTAGTACCAATCATATTTAGGGCCGTGTAATATCAAGGCTGTACAACAGACACGCCTGTCACGTGATAACCGTCTTTAGCCGGGAAGGGAGCGTCTTGGTCCACATAGAGAAGCTAGTATGCAAGGGCTTCAAGTCTTTTGGACGGGACACCATTACAATCAGACTCAATCCTGGCTTTACATGCATTGTTGGACCCAATGGGTCAGGCAAGTCGAATGTTATCGATGCCGTTTTGTTTGTACTGGGACAGCTCAGTGCAAAGACACTTCGAGCGAATGTTTTCTCAGACCTTCTTTATTCCCCGCCAAAACCAGATATGCCTCCAAAAGCCAAGTCAGCCACCGTGGAGCTCCATTTTGATAACAGAGATAGAAAGCTGCAGGTAGAGTCAGACAAGGTTGTGATTGAGAGAGAACTCGATGATTCTGGCAAGTCCACCTGTCGCATCAATGGCAAGGTAGTGACAAGAACTCAGGTACTTGAGGTCCTAGGGGCAATTGGTGTGGATCCCAACGGATACAATCTAGTTCTCCAAGGAGAGATAGCACAGATTGTGAAGGTAAGCCCCATCGATAGACGCAAGCTGGTAGAAGAGATTGCAGGAATATCTGCATACGATGAACAGAAAGAACGCGCTCTCAAGAGGCTCGCTGAAAGTGAAACCAACCTTGGAAAGGTGGATATGCAACTTCAGGAGCGAAGACGCCAGCTAGAGAAGCTCGAAGCGGAGATGACTGACGCTCTCAGACACAAGAACCTTCACGATCAGATAGAGCAGGTCAGAATCGACAGTATAGCTTGGCGGACCATCAAGGGCAAGAGTAGGATTGAAGCCATCCACGAAACTCTAGCTGAGAGAGCGGAGGAGGCAGAGAACCTCTCCAGGGAGCTAGTGGAAGTCGAGCAAGGCATCAAGGACACAGATATTGAGATTGAAAGCATAGATGGCGAAATCGATCAAATAACCGGTGGGGATTCGGCTAGAATCTCGGAGCAATATGGCGTTGTTTCTGCAGCGGTCGACCATGCAAAGGCAGACCTCGAACGCGTGCAGGGTGATTACGACATAAAAATGGAAGAACGTAGCTCGGTTGAGGTAGAGATTCAATCAATCCAAGAACAGGTGAGTGGGTCAGAGGCACTAATCAAGGAGAAGGACCAAGAGCTTGCGAGGCTGGATGAGGAGAGACAAAGCTGTTCCAGCAAGATTAATGGCCTTGAAGAAAGAATCGAGAAAGAGCAAGCAACATCATTTGAGGTCACCCTTCGTCTGCAAGATCTCAACAACCAAATGAGGGCACTCGATGAAGGTGTTTCTGAGGTTCGGTCAGCTATAAAGGCAGACAGTAAAGAACTTGGAATGACGTACGAGGAGCTTCGTGATTCAACTGAATTGCTGGAGAAAACAGAGGAAGAACTTTCGGACCTCCGTAGAGTGATACCTGAAAGACGTGAGAGCCTCAAACAGTCGGAGGAGAATGAGGAGAGCAAGAGGGCCGAAGTCGAGAAGATAGAGTATAGACTTGGGACTGTGGAGGCGGAGGTTCGGGAATCGGCACAGATAGTCGAGAAGACAAGAGAAGAGCTAATTCGTGTACAGGCTAGACAGGATGCTCTGAAAGAGGCTGAGGAGGCCTTTCTTAAGAGGCGACGTGCCATCCGTCGAATACTCGAGTTGCGCGACTCAAAAACTTTGGAAGGTATATATGGAACAGTAGCAGAACTTGGTACCATTGACCCCGAGTATGCATCAGCCATGGAGATAGCGGGGGGAAATAGGCTTACTCACATTGTAGTGGAGAATGACGACGTTGCCACTAAATGTGTGAATATACTGAAGATTGAGAGAGTGGGTCGAGCTTCTTTCATCCCACTCAACAGAATCAGTACAAGAAAGCCTGGGAAGATCCCTCATGACAGAGGAGTCATAGGTTCTGCAATTGACTTGGTGAAGTTTGACGAAAGAATGCGTCCTGCATTCGAGTTCGTCTTCCAGGACACACTGGTGACGGAAGACTTTGAGACCGCAAAGGCATTGGGGTTCAAAGGGCATAGAGCAGTTTCACTTGAAGGGGACCTGGTTGAACGTTCAGGTCTGATAACAGGTGGGCACTATCACAAACCCACAATGGGACTCTCTCTACAGGTGGAAGACACCAGTCCAGAGATTGTCGAACGACTCAAGGGGCTCAGTGATATCCTGTCTGACCTGCGCGTTCAGCAAGAAGATCTTCAAAAGCAAAAGAGCAAGTTGGACTTGGAGATACAAGATCTATCAAAGAACAACTATCGAGCAAAGCTGGATTTGGAAGGATTAGAAGAGCGGATGGATGAGAAGGAGAACAGGACGACACTTCTCAAGGATAAGATAAACAAAGCGCAAGTGACGATTAAAGAGCTGGAAATCCAGATCTCCGAGCTTCAAGAGAGGGACTCGGAGCTTTCAGAGCAAAGGGAGAGGGTCAGAGAACAGAGAGATGATGCCAATGAAGCCCTGGCTACATCTGACACAGCCAAACTCACTCAGTACTTGAAGGACCTAAAGGAAGTCCTTGCACACCACAATCAGGAACGCGAGGTTCTGACAAGCGAGATAACCGGCCTAAAGGTGGCCCTCGACGAACGCCTGAAGCCGAAGCTCACGGAGCTAGATGTGCGTCTGAAAGGAGTGCAGAAGGGTATTCCAGCCCTCAAAGAACGCGTAAATGCACTGCAATCTGAAGTTGCGGATAAGGAGCAAGACTTTGAGAAACTAAAAACTGAACGAGAGAAGATAGACGAAGCGGTGAAAGACAAGCGAGTTCGTCAGCTTGAGTTGAAGGAGAATCTTCGAAATCTCAGATTCCGTCATGAAGAGATACGCGAGGAACAGACAGCCAACGAGAAAGCAGTCTATAGACTCCAGACGGAACAATCACGACTCGAAACCGACTTGGTTGGTCTAACGGCAGAGCTTAACGAACTAGCAGATGCTAGTGAAGAAATCGCAAAAAGAACAAAGGAACGAGAACTCACCTATAAGGAGATTGATGACTTCGATGACAAGATTAAGGAGTTTGAGAGAGAGCTCGAGGTTCTTGGACCTGTAAACTTGAAAGCTCTTACAGACTATGATATCGAGAAAGACCAATATGAGGAGATTGTAGACAAGAAGACCCGGCTTGAGGAGGAACATAAGGAGATTCTAGCTTTTATGGAGGAGATTGAAGCCGAGAAGACTAGAAAGTTCCTGCAGGTGTACAATGATATTGCTGATAATTTTGCCAAGGTCTTTGCAAAGCTGTCGCCTGAAGGCGAAGCAACACTCATGCTTGAGAACCCAGAACATCCCTTGATGGGGGGGATCACCGTCAGATCCAAGCCAAGAGGAAAAGAGCTAGTCACTCTGGATGCAATGAGTGGTGGAGAGAAGACTATCACGGGTCTTGCGCTCATATTTGCAATCCAGATGTATAATCCAGCAAGCTTCTATGTGTTTGATGAGATTGATGCAGCGTTGGATGATGTCAATGCCCATAATGTCGCTCTTCTTATTGCGGAGATGGCGAAATCATCCCAATTCATTGTTGTTTCCTTGAGAACGACTACTGTTAGAAAGGCGGATCTTCTAGTGGGCGTTTCAAATCAAGATGGCATATCAAGAATCGTAAAACTCGACTTGGAAGAGGTGGCGGAAGTAGCATGAGTGAGGAGGACAGTTCACCCTTCTGGGCATCTCCGCCATACATTCTCCTCACTGATGTACTTCAATTGGATAAAATCGAGCCATGGAATGTTGATGTTGGAAAGCTTGTAGCTGGGTTTATTCGCGAGATGAAACGCTTGGGGGATATTGATTTTCGAATCTCTGGAAGTGCATTATACTCGGCATCAGTCATCTTCATGAAGAAGACCCGTGAGCTTGTTGAGCTTGGGATTCTTCCTCCGGAAACTGCTGATGACGACGAGGAACTTGTCATACCTCTAATTAGACCGCCTTTCAGAATAAGTAACCAGCGAGTGACTCTTCAAGAACTGCTGATAGCGATGGACAGAGTGCTAGGCCAAGGTTCTCGAACCCGTACTGTTCCACAAAGGAAAAGGTATCGACCTAGTACAGACCCAATGGACTTCAAAATGGAAACAACGCGGGCAGATGTTGAGGAGAATATAACTGAAGTCTATGATGACCTCTTGAAGATAATGGATATTGGTGAAACAGCAAAGTTCGTTGATATTCTCATGAACAATACAAGAAGGGAGATAGTCCGTGTCTTCTTTGCACTACTGCATCTCTATGGAAGGGCCTTCATAGACATCTGGATGGATGAGGACGAAATAATCTGGGTGAAGATGCTCCCACTCCCACCACCACCTTCGGAGGAAGACGAAGAGATACAACCATCTATTGAAACGAAGTGATTTCTATGGATGACGACAAAGTGAAATTGGAAGCTGCCCTCTACGTAGCCGGCAGGCCTATCTCAATAGAAGAGCTGGCTGCTGTCATTGGGAAAGCTGAATCCTCCACTAAGCGGGTCTTGGAAGAGATTGGTCACGCATACAACAAGCGAAAGGGAGCACTTGAAATTGTGGAGCTTCCAAGAGAACGATGGGTTTTGCAGCTTAAACCCGAATTGACCCCTCATGTTGCAAAGCTCATTCCTGGCGGACTCCTATCATTTGCCACACTTCAGACCTTAGTCTATGTGGCCCTAAAGCAGCCCATCCTTCAATCAGAACTTGTTGCTGAGAGGGGAACTCACTGCTATGACCATATCAAGGAACTGGTTGAAAAGAAGTTCATAGAATCAATGCCTGAAGGGCGGAGCAAACTGCTGAAGACAACGATTCTCTTTGCTGACTACTTTGGTCTGGACCATGACCGAATCCGTATGAAGGCTCAGCTAAAACACAAAATGAAACGCATTTTAGAAGAGCAGCAAGAGATGGAAGCAAGGGCTGAGTTGGGATTCTAGTGTTTAGAACCTCCTGAGCCAATCATCATCTTGCGCTCTTAACAAACTCGTGGAATTGGTTCTCCGTAGGGTATTTGGACTATCTTACTCCCACCGATCTCTGTCTTCATAACTACTCGAGAAGCACCCTCAGTCACACTCCCAATTTTGCAGCATTCACTTGTTGCTTCGTGTTCTTGTAGAGCCTTTAGAATGTCATCTGTCTTTGATGGGTCAACGGTCATGACTGCGGTCCCCTCACAACTCATGTGTAATGCATCTAGACCAAGAATCTCGCATAGTGAATCAACTGCAGGTCGTATTGGAATACTGCTTTCTTGAATCTCAAATTCCACTCCAGACTTCAAGGCAATCTCGTTCAATGCAACTGCTGTGCCCCCACGGGTGGGATCCTTCATTGCATGCACCCCCCCTACATCGAGGCAAGCACGGATTGGGCCCCATAGTGGCGCAATGTCACTGGTAAGATCGACATCAAACTCGAGACCCTCTCTATGGGCAAGCAGCGATGTTCCATGGTCGCCTATTGGTCCTGTCACGATGATGTCGTCGCCAGGTTTCGCACCGCTGTCTGCTACTGGTTGATCTCCATAGACAATGCCAATACCAGTTGTGGACATCACAAGGCTGTCAATTGTGCCTTTGGGCATGACTTTCGTGTCCCCGGCAATCATTGCTACTCCAATGGGTTCAATCACGTCATTCAACGACTTGAGGACTGCCTGTAAGGTGGCAATCTCAAAGCCCTCTTCCACAATGACAGTATTTGTCATGGCTATCGGCTGTGCACCCATAACTGCAAGGTCATTCACTGTACCACAAGCGGTCAATGTCCCGATGTTGCCACCAGGGAAGAACAAAGGATGGATAGTATGAGCATCTGTACATACAATGAGCCTAGTGTCATCAAGTTGGAGAGTAGCACCATCATCCATCTCATCGAGACCTATTGCTCCGAGTTTCCTGTGACTGAATGAAGGTATAATCACATCCTCCAGTAGGCGTTGCATCACCTTTCCGCCAGCGCCATGTGCCATCTCTATTCGAGTCATTGCTTTGCCTCCTCTGAAATTATAACTACCTCTAGTCGTATTTGAACCGGTCTGTTAGGACTGTCGTTGGTCACAGTAACTTGGCCAGTAAGCAAGACTTAAAACCACTCTGCAGTGAGCGACAGTGACCCAACCAAGAGGTAGTCAGAAATGGGTGTCTGGCATAGACGATCTGGTCGCACAAAAACAGGCTCAAGACTCAGGCGATTCAGAGGAAAGAGAAAACATCAGATGGGCCGCACTCCCACAGAAACAGTGGTGGGAGAAACCAAAAGGAAAGCCATAGGGAGCAAGGGTAAGAGGACCAAGAACCCAGCTCTTAGAGTTACAATGGTGAACATCACAGACCCCAAAAAGAAAGAAACCTATCGTGTCGAAATTCAGGATGTTGAGATGAATCCTGCCAGCATGGACTACCAACGCAGAAAAATCATCACGAGAGGAACCATTATCAAGACTGAGAAGGGTCGCGCCAAGGTCACGAGTAGACCTGGACAAGACGGAGTTCTTAACGCGGTCCTAATCTAGTTGACGCCGCGATCTTGCAGCAATTTTCTCCATATGGACTTTAGGCTTCCACAAATAGCTCATTCCTGAACGCAGTAAATAGCACACCTGCAATGATTGCACTGATGATTACTGATACAGTCCGTTCGACAAGCATGACAGGGAAAATCAAAGAACCAAATACGATAGCATCGAGACCAAGGATATAGACAGATCCTAGTGTCATCATTGAGAAATCTGCAAATGACCCGATGAGGGTCAAAGGTAGTATTTGCAAAGGAATTCTTGAGAATGACGCTGCTGAATCAAAACGGAATCTGGATAGCTGAAGTATGATGGCTACCACTGCGGCCAGCATATACGGTACGATAAACCACCATGCCTCATATAATGGTAGCAAGTATAGTAAGACTACAAGGAGCAAATACATTGCAGTTATTATGGGTCCGGGCACTTTAATGCCTTGAAAATCTGTGACTGGTCGGAGACATAGTCCAGTCAGCAGACCAGAGATAGCTGGGCCCAGGATTATTGTTGGGACAAGAAGATATAGGCTTCCGAATTGGATGGACACTATTGTTGCCAAAATAGCTGCGATTCCCCCAAAGACAAATCCATACCGAGGACCAAGCACCAGACCGAAAAGAGGTGCAATACATATCGCGAAGCTCAGAATGCTTCCGGATCCTGCGCCTATGAATTGACTCATTGGAAGAAGAACTGTTATGGCATACACTGCTGAGAGTATAGCACCAACTGCGATTATCTTGGATGAGCTTCTAGATTTGAAGGACTCAAGCTCTATCGTTTCGGTCTGATCTTCATTCATAGGATCACCCAAAAGCCAATCGGCGGCATTTTGTTTGCTTTTTGTATGTTTCGTATCAATGATACAGAACACATCTAAAACCTATGGAGCTGTGACTTCAACCTCAATATTCGTTATGACGAAGTCCTTCCCGCCTGTGATCACAGTTGCGCTACTCTGGCATTTTGGACACTTCATCGGAGCAAATATAGCAGCCTGCGAAGGAATATCATCCTGTAGCTGCGCCTCACCCTCATGGGCGCATTTTTGACACTTGATTCGCCCCCTCACTTTCTTGACGTTCAATCTAGCACCCTCAAGTATCGTCTTCTTGCTTGCTATCTCGAAGTTGAACTCCAGCTGTTCGGGTATGAGAAAAGTAAACTCACCTACCTCGACATTGACTGCGTTGACCTTCTTCACGTTGTGACTCTCAGCTGCTTGGACTGCGGCGTCCACGATTGAACATGCGGCTGAGAACTCGTGCATTACTAAGATACTCCTAGCCTGGGACTGTTTGATGATTGTTAAGGCGTTTTTGATGTGGTACGGTCAGTCAAAACCGTTAATACCAGTGGAGTTAGGATGTTCCGCGTCAGAAATCAGCGTCTCGGGGGAATGGAGAGAGTGTCCAAGACTTCGAAGTCCAAGAAGACCACTAAGAAGAAGCCTGTAAAGACGAGTACTTCAAAGGCAAAGACGAGTGCTGCAAGCACTAAGACAAAGAAAAAGGAAACCGGGAAGACAGCTGCAGCTCGGAAAAAACCTGCTCCCAAGAGAACTGAAAAACCCAAGAGAAAAGCAGCTGAAAAGCCTACGGTCAAGAAAACAAAGGGGAAGCCTGCAAAGAAAGGGTCAGCCATTGTAGATGAACTGGCAAAAGAAATCCAGAGTGACGATGAACAGATAGCAATGGGAGCAATAGAGCGTCTGGGATCACTTCAGGACAAACGTGCCACAGGAATACTTGTTCAGGCACTTGACGATCCAAGGTATATGGTACGGATACATGTGGCTGCACAGCTTGGTGAGCGTAGGGATAAGACATCAGTAGGTCCACTGATTAATGCACTAAGAGATGGGTCGTTGTTTGTTAGACAGACAGTAGCAGGGGCTTTGGAGAACATTGGTGGCAAAAAAGCCACTGATGCAGTAAGGAATGCTGAGTCAGAAGGTATGCTACTAGACCAATTGCCTGAGGGTGTTCGTCTCTAATATTGATTTAGGGGTTTGACCGAATTTCGCTTATATTGAATAGTCACTTTTGGAAAAATGGGCATAAAAAGGAGCGACTTAGGAAATGAGTGACCCTGATGACATCAAGAGGATTGAGGCTGCAATCAAGGATATGAATCTAGACTATATGCGTGGATTGCTATCCGAGGAAGAATACAATCGAAAGATTACCGATTTAAGGTCACAGTTGAGAGATGCAGGAGGAGTACCATCAGGTCTCTCAGAAGCTCGTGAAGCGCTCACTCCCACACCCTCTGCAAAACCAGTGATGACAGACCCGGTTACTGCAGTTAAGAAGACGGTGCAAGCTATGCGTCGAATCTCAATAGAACGAATCGCTCAGGATTCCGGGGTTAGTGCAATGAATGTCACACGTATTCTTAGTGATCTCTTGGATGGGCGAGAACTCTCTGGTAGAATCGACCACGATGCAGGAGACTTCATCCTAGGAACAGGAACTGGCCCACCTCCCAAGACGATTGGTGCTTGCCCGTACTGCAAGAGCGATTTGGAACGAATTGCAGTGAAGGGTGAAACGATTACATGCACAATGTGTCGAGAGTCTTTCATTGTGTCCTGAATGATTGATGTCAGTGACATGATTGGTTTTCTGAAGAGATAAGTGCGTTAGAGCTATACCCAATTCTGGTGTATCTAAATGACCCTCTTTAAGGCGTGCCTTAATGGTGATGAACCCGGAGCAGCATCTCTTGTCAGCGAAATGGTGTCGAAGAGTCAACCATCAGCTATATGGGCAATTTTAATGCATGCTGCCGCTTGGAATGAAGAACGTGATTTCGACACGCCACACTCTACGATTATAGCTCACTCCATTCATCAAATGATTCAGGAGCTTGGTCCAAATCCTGACATTCTATCGGTTGAACCTCCTACTTCCAAGCTTAAGACACCGAAAGATCTGAGTGAGCCTCTTCAAAAAGCACTCCTCGAACGCCTTGCGTTGCATCTTGCAGCAATTGATCACTGGATAAATGAGCGTGGACCTAGGTACAATGTCGATACCAGACTGGACTCTTTAGATATGACTATGCGCAACTACACCCAGTCGATTAGGAAGCAGGCACACATGAGCGCACTCAGTTTCGCACTACGACTTGGTAGCCGGGATGATCCTATCAGACTTCGACGAATGACAGCCTCGCTAGCATCGGAGGACCCTGATAACTTTGGCCACGCCTTCATCATGCCGATATCTCTTGTTAGTGAACTCCCACAGGCTAGCTACAAGCTCCCACATCAGGCCGCTCTCTGGCA
>JBHLQK010000022.1:0-22281 GCA_048884925.1 Candidatus Thorarchaeota archaeon | reverse complement strand
ACTGCGATTGCTACAACTCCCACCGCACCAATCAGAATGGCTGAGTTTGTAATAAGTCCGATGAGTGTACTAATTGAGCCTGGCGCAGATAGTGGGAACACGGTGAAGATTGGGTCGTGCGTAATGGCATATCCATCCCACTCCGCGTAACAGGATGCATAGTAGTAGGTCTGCATATACCACATGTCAGCTCCAAATGCAAGATCTGCAACAGGCGCCCCTTGGTCTACGAATGGAACGACGTAGAAATACGTGGGAATGATTGCAGTTCCTACATCATAAGACCCACCATCTTTGCCCCAGAGGTAGGTTCCTCCGAATTCTATAGTGGTGCGAAGCTTGGTTTCTTCCTCGGTTTCTTCCTCAAACCTGAGTGTACCCTCAGGTGCCATTTCGGTTTCTGGCATGCTTGCAGCAAGATCGGTGCCATCATAGAATGCTCCGCTGATCGTGTAGCTTGAGAAGGAACTCCAATACTTTGCAGCCAAGCTGAGTCCTTCTAATTCAGATAGAATGATTCCGGTTTCTGGATTAGTGAAGTCACCAAAGTGCTGGTCAACCTTGATAATCGCAGCATCATCTGTCACCTCAAAGCGATAGACCATCTCCAGTCTGTCAACAGTTGTAGGAACGGTCTCTGGCTCGATTATTTCATCAGGTGGCGCAACCTCTGTCCCGCAGAAACACCATGGCTCAGGGTACGGATAGGCGGTCATGAGATTACCCTCAATGTCAACGACCTCGGCACTCCATTCGATTTGTCCGTCATCATTTAGCTGAGGCAGAACAATGGTTCCCAGTTCAGCGGATTCTGCATAGAAGTCATAGACTAGCTCAGAAGCGGTCGCATTCATCTCATAGTAGACCCAGTCAGTGACGCCATCCTCATCAAAGTCCATCTCAACCGGATCATAGATTATGTCCATGATTCCGTTGCCATTGGTATCATTGAAAGCAGAAAGTCCTGAGAAGTAGTGATTCATCCATTGGGAAGTTTCACGGTCGTTGAAAGTTTCGCTGATGTCAAAACCATAGCTTGTGAAAGATCCCTCATAAGCGTACTCGTACGACTCATTCATCCATGATGCCCAAGAATATTCTTCTTTGAGATTAGGGATGATATCGTTGGCATTCACGGGATTCATCTCATCATCATACCAGGTATAGTTAGCGCTGTAGTAATAGCTCGAGTTATACTCAGAGAGATAGAAAGTAGAATAGATGAATACCTCATCTCCTGTCAGTGCCGTGGGTTCTGGATACCATGTCAGGACCCATATGTCAACAGCAGTTGGTGCAGCGAACCATCGTATTCCTGACAGCCAGGACATGAATGATGCGTCTGGGTCAAGTAATACGACAACAAGGAGATTTGAGAAGGACCAGTTGTAGGAGTAGTCATAGAGATAGTCCTCTTCTATCCAATAGACATTATTGTAGATGTCCTCAACATAGATGTATGGCATGTATGGAGGGTAATAACCCGGCTCGGTTTCATTACCAAAATCGCCGGGCACCGGCGTCACATCTGTCTTCCCAGGTTCAGCAGGATAAGTGGGATAGATCTCTGCCCCCCAGTCCTGACCGGAATCGTTCCACCACTCATATGCAACATATACCCCAGGTAGCATCTCTTCGAAGGGTGTAACGACCTGTGTAGGATTATATTCTGTGGGGAGAGCTAGCGTAGCAGAAGGTAGAACCCCTACCAGCATGATGCTAAGAAGAGCTCCCATAGCAAGAAATTTCGTTGTGGCGTTCATATTGTTGTAACTCCGATTCTACTGACCCAGAACTACTCCTAAGTTATAATAGAGGTTTTCAGTGAACCGTTCAAGATAGAACGAGATGCAATGTTTGTTCACCCCTAAATCTGAAAAAAAGCCTTCATAACTCTCTGAACCGTTCCAAGGCTTCTAAGCTAGCGTGTGATGTTGCGGGTCAGATGAACTATCTTCGTCCTTCCGCTTGTTTCGCGTGTGATTAGCGATTTTCTCTCGAGGGTAGAAAGTGTGACACTGAGCGTAGACTTGCTTAATCCGGTTATTCGCCTCAACTCATCCTGAGCCATGAAGCCGCCATTCTCCTCAAGTCTATTGATTATCCTCCGTTCTGTGTTGGAAAGAGTCACAACAACTATTTGCTCTTCAGATGACTTCTCAGCCTTCTCGGGTTTGATTGCGATGACATCTTCCAATTGAGAAACTCGACGTTGAAGTCTGAGTACAACAAGAATCGCTGCATTCAGGACAAGAATCAGTGATATTATCAAAGCAATCGTAGTTGCGAGAATCACCGTTTCCCTAGAGATTGGGAGAGCTATAATCCATATCCAGAGCGCCGCTGATAAGATTATGATGGATAATAGGACAAGAACCACATCGATGCGTTTGCCATAACTGTTGGCGCGGCTCATCTTTTCAACCTGACCTTGTTCTTTCCATCTTCTTTAGTAAGTCACTTCTTGGTTTTCTTCGCCCAGTCTTCTGCAATGGCGTTGAGGTGACCGTTGTGATGACCCAAATGCACGAAGGTGTTCGCAATTAAGTCAATTACACGCATCCCTCTGAACGGTGCAGGCATGTTCACCTGATGCTCAGGAATTGATATTAGCTCCTCATCAGTTGCATCTTTCATGTATGCCAAAAAATCTTCCTCGCCTGAGCTGTAGTAGTCCTCGATATCTTGCAGAGATAGGCCGGTCCATGCACCATCTGTTCCGGGGGTATGTTTTCTAAATATCTCAGGACTCTTTGGAGACCCACCCTTAATGAGAACATTGAGAGAGTAGTCATATACTGCAGCCTGATGAGCTAGTATCCATCCAATTGAAGCCATACCGGAGGTCGGTCGATATCCCAAATCAGTGCACCCCTTTTCACTTAGAGTGGTGATAGCCCTTCCACGCCAAAGCCGAGTGCGATTCAGCATGCTATGAACAAGTTCTATTGCGTCCAAGGTCATCAAAATGGACTATGGGTTTAAGCTGATTTATCTGTTGGTACCCCAGAACAAATGATGAGTCGAGGAAGGTCTGTTCATGCTGAAGGAAGTCTTTGTCATTGATAGCGGAATCTTACTTCTGCATTACAGCAAAGACCAGACTGCAAGTGAAAGCGATCAAGCTGTGCTGTCATCGGGGTTCATGAGTGCAATACGAAACTTCAGTAAAGAGACCAGAGCAGAGGTTGTTGATTCGCTGTCAACCGAAACAGAGTATATCCTTTTCGTTTCAAATCCCGCATCAGGCTTGGTTACAGTAGGAGTATTCGATAGAAAAGCATCAGAAAGAGTAGCCAGAGAGGCGCTACAGAAAGCTCAGGAAATCGCAGAAGAGTTTGATATTCCGAGAACAGGCCTACAACTTGAACAGAATTTGAAGGAAGAGTTTCGGACGCGTATTGAGAATCTGTCAGCTCAGCTCTTTGGTACAGAGTATCTTAACGCATACATAAACGATGTGCTGGCTAGAAGATCTGACATATCATTAGCTTTTCTTCTTGACTCGGAAAAGAAGGAAGTGGTGGCTCAGTTCGCTAGACCGAAACCACTTTTTAGAGAAGAACAAGTCAGGGAGTTTCTATTAGCACACTCAACTCTTCTTAGGACCCTTTCGAAGCTAGAGATAGCTGATAGCTACAACTACTTCACACTTCAGTCTTCAGGATATGCCGTCGCATCCTGCTGGAGTGGAAATCTGCTGAGCGTCACAAGTGGCGCAATGAGAACATCAAGAGAAGACGTTTTGGATGCTGCTGCAAATGTCTGTTATCATGCCTCAGCAGAGTCATTGGCCGCACTGAGCCAGGGCCCAAACACTTTGAGTAAATCGACTCTCAAGAGTGATGGTGCATTGATTCATGAACAAGGGAGAAAACTGCCATCTGCAAGTGCTGTTTTTGTGTCCACACTAGTGAATAATTTGGATGGCTTCTTCAAGTCGGTGACGCGGAGGAGCTTTCAGAGGTTCGAGGTCATCACAAAGGAAAAGCCAGTCAAAGAGATGAGAATAAGCAGGATAAAATCGGACGACTTATCCATTGAGATTCTACAGCATTCGTAGATTCCTAATTGAGGAACTGTTTTTAATGTGTATTGACTGCTGGATAGACCAGCCGGTCTATGGCGGAACCAATCATGTCGAAAGACCTTTTCACTCGTGGCAGCGCTGGAGCACTTGATGCAGTCTTTCTCTACATGGGCATTCTGGATGCCTATGAGGCTGTGGGGACAGAGCTGATTGGTTCCAATGTTCTCAAGGAACACATGCTGCCGAGGATGGTCTACTATGTGAGAGAGTTCCTTCCAGAGATTTTTTCAGAGAGAAGCAATGCCGATGAGCTTGTAAACGAGCTGGATCGATTCCTGCAGGACTTTAAACAGAAAGTCAATGATGCTAGGGCAAAGTCATCTACCCACCAGCTCAGCATGGAGGACATTTGGAAACTCAGAGCGGCCATTTTTGGCTATGAAAGTGTCTTCATCAAGATTCTTGGTGAGGCAGCCATCAAGAACTATATGTTTACCAGGGTGGCAGACATTCTCTCTGCGTACCTTCCAGCTGAACTGATGGATCCAAGCATATCACTACAGGAGAAGCTCCAATCCTATGCTCGTTTCCTCAAGGAGCATGGTTTTGTAAAGTATGCTCGAGTTAGTGTTGGTCGAGATGGCATAACAGTGGCAACTAACAAGTGTGAGTTCTCGCGCATTCATGACTCCGATGCGTATCGAAGTCTCCATGTACGCTTTTGTCCGTGGGGAATGATAGCTTCAGCTATCGTTGCAGCGCATGAAGGCAGAGAAACTAATCTCGAATCCAGCACATTTACAATAAGTGGGAGCGTTAGCAAAATAGTATCAAAAGGCGGTGAATGATGAAGTGCAGATAGATCTCTATACACTCGCAACAAGTGCATTGATAATTGAGGTTCTGATGATTATAGTGCTGCTCATTGGTTGGCTATACGGGGCACGTAGACTGGAATTTAGAGTTCATCACAGAGCAGTATATTCGATTGTATTGGTCAACTCATTGCTCGTTGGACTCTGGATGATACCTCAAGCCATTAATTTGGCAACATACGGCTACTTCGACGATTTCTCTACAAGCTGGCACCAGATTATTCACGACACACTTGGAGTCATTGTCGTAGTGTTGAGTATCATTGTTTCAATTGTCTTTCTCATTAGGAGAGATATGCCATTGAAATTGCTGAAAAGAACTAGGCCACTGATGATACTTATCCTCACCTTTTGGATCATAACGTTTGCTCTGGGCGTTCTGGCCTACACTATATTCTGGGGAGGATAGATAGTACACCAGCACATCCAACATAACCTGTAAAAGCGAGGGTTATGTTCTTTTTGAAGAGGCTTTAACTATGGAGAGACAGGAATCTGGTCAGCTCTCTCGGAAAGAGCTTGAAGAACTAAAGAGGATGAGAGCTGTCAGAGAAGCACTAGATGAGTACAAGCGAAAGGGAATCTCAGCAGACATCCCTATCTGTCCCAACTGCAAGAGCCCAAGACTAGTTGATCTGACGTCGTATCATGATTTAGGATATATTGGAAGTTTTCAGCCTGCTTTCTACTGTCTCGACTGTGGATGGTATGGTCGTTCAATCACAATAATGAGCAATCGACCAGACCCTGATGCGGTTCTTGAGGACATGAAGGGTGCTTTCGCTCCACTCATGGAAGACTCCCACGAGGATTATGATGAGATTCCAATGGATGAGTTATAGTCCAAGATTCGCTATTCTGGTTCTTTTCGAACTAGCTCGAATATCACCGGATTGAATCCATCAGGGCATGCATGGGTTGCTACACATTGATTCTTGAGCCATGGAAATCGGGCATTGTACATCATTGCATAGACTTTGGGAATCATGGAATACATTGCGCTGATACAGAGTTTTCCTTTCATTTCTTCGCCAGTGAAGAGAACCTCATCACCAATCCTATGTCCAGCAGCACATGTTCCTTCTTGTTTCACAACTCGGCATAGTATCTGCCAGGATTCTTCTCTGATGCAGTTTCTATCTGACATGACAGTATCGGAAATGCTAATTGTACTGATAACTAGTCCGCAAACCATCCCTCAGACGGTTCTTCTGATTGCGTATCATCAAAATCTTCAGAAGTCACCATATCATCACAATGAGGGCAGTCCTTACAGAGCTGCTCGATCTGTTTGCAGTTTATGAAATCCACTCCACATCTGGCAATTGTGGTGATTTCATGAGGCTCAAGAAAGACTTCACCCTCCGGTAATTCGCCAGCCATTCTAAGGCTACGCTTGACTGCCACTGGGCCAACAGCCTCCAGAACAATAGTTGAAACTGCAACTACTCCGAGTATCAGGGTTCCTACAGAAGCAGCCTCTCCTCCAAGGCTTACTAGGGTTTCCTCAACGAGGAATGAGAGCCCAAGGGCAACCCCAGCTTGGCAGAGCAGACTGGAACCAAGATATCTCCTGATTGTTTCACTCTCCCCTACGATTGTGGCCCCAATTCGAGCACCAAAATATTTGGCTACAGTGCGGCTTCCGAGATATAGAATAGCAGTAGCGAATATCAGTGTCAATGTTGACTCAAATGTGAGCAGGTGAGCCATTCGTGCTCCAACCAGTACAAAGAATATCATCACGATTGGCGACATTATCCTCTGAACAAGAACTGGAACTGGCTCCTTGTCCGGATCTATATACTTGCCAACTAGAAAGCCGAACACGATACATGAGAAGATCTCACTGACTCCAAAAACGAGTGATAATCCAATAAGGAAAATGACAAGCCCCAGTTCGAGTTCTAAGAGTTTTCCTCTGTCTCGTTCTCGATTGACAATTTTAGGGAAGACAAAGCCAAAAATACAACCCAACAGGGCTGCAGCACCAATCCCCACCATAGGGCTTAGAATGACCTGGATAAGGGTAGTCGTATCTGGAACAAAAATCCAGAGAGCGTACGCCATAGCCGAGTTCGTCAAGATAACGGCAGCAATGTCGTCTGCTGCAAGAACAAACATCAGGGATGAGGAGAGCGCACCTTGGGTGCCATGCTCCCACACGACATCAGCGGTGGCTGCGGGAGCAGTTGCACTTGCGAGGGCTCCAAGCAGCAGGGAAACATGCCACTGTTGTACAATCAAGAAAGTGACTATTGACACAAGCAGAAATGCTGCTGTCGCCTCAAAGACTACGATGATGGCAAGTTTCCGGATGCGGCCTTCAAGCTTATCATGACTCAATTCATGTCCAATATTGTATCCAATTAGTCCTAGCGCGAGAGATACAATAAGGCGGAGACTGTGCACTAAATCTTCGTTTGCAACTCCTAACATGCCCAGGAGAATACCGACTAGCATAAATCCGAGGGTCTGGGGTATACCCACCTTTCTCATTATAGCAGCTCCTGCGAATGAGAGGACTATCGCTGCTCCAATTAGGAACAGAATTTCGGATGCTATGGCTTCCTGCAATGCCGGGATTCACTCCAGTTGTATACACTGCGCCGAGGAAATTCGGCCGCATTTTAAGCTGTTGATGTACTAGCTTCTCTATTGTTATCAGAATGAGGACTCATAAGTCTGGACTATCATCGATGTAGAGATTGATAGTAGTCGCAGTGACCTTGGAGAAGGCATTCCTTACATCTTGGGCTTCTTGCTGTACAGACCTCTCTTCCATGTTTGACAAGATTGTGATTCATCGAATAAAGGCATGATTGTGGGACGGTTTCTTGCAGTAGATCCTGTGTCTTCACACGTGTTTCCTTTTCGGGAACAAGACCTAGTCGTTTCGTGACTCTCCAAACATGCGTATCAACTGGCAAGACGGGCTTGTTGAAACAGAATAGCAAGACGATAGCGGCAGTCTTAGGTCCTACTCCATGGAGTGAAGTTAGCCATTCCATTGCCTCATTAGTTTTCATGGCCTCTAGTAGGGACAAATCAAGAGAGCCCACACGTTTCTTGATCTCACCAAGAGCGGCTTGAATTCTCTTTGCCTTGACTCTGAAGGGGCCAGATGACTTAATGACCTGCGCGAGTTCATTTTGTGGTGCGACTAGAACCGCCTCCCAATCTGCATATGCAGACTTAAGCGATTTATACGCTCGTTCAGTATTAATATCGGCAGTGTTTTGGGACAGAATAGTAAACACTAGCTCAGCTATTGGATCCAATGCTCGCACGACGATGATCTCACCATATTCTTGAATCAAAAGCCTGCAAATGACGTTGATCTTATGTTCTCCATCAAATCCACTAGACACAGTATCACTCAACATTGAGAGGCATACCCTCTATATGAAGACTCCACCTCAACAATTGAATATTGCCGCTTCAGAAGGCTTTTGTTGAAATTTGATAGTGACAGAGCTGAATAGCGATGCGCGTTGTTGTTATCTATGAGAGTACCAGAGGCCGTACAAAAGTAATGGCTGAAGCGATTTGCGAGGGTGCAAAGTCCGCAGGTGTAGACTGTGATTTGATAAATGCTCCTTCTTTCAAGAGCCTAGATAATGCATGTGCTTTGGCCGTTGGAGCATCCACAAGGATGAAGAGACCCCTTCCCAAGGTTCGCCAGATTCTTACTGAATTACCCCCACTCGATGGAAAGCCAGTTGCTGCATTTGGATCCTATGGGTGGAGCGGCGAAGCACCTGAATTCATTGGAAATCAGCTTGAATCGCTTGGGGGGGTTCTTGTGGATAGTCCATTGCGTGTGAAGGATTATCCAGATAACGCTGGAATTCAGGCATGCATGGGTATTGGCAAAAGATTGGCTGAGAGCTGCAAGTGAAATTGATTATACGCAATTCAGGCTAATTTGGCGTAACTCTTATCACAATCTTGAAGTTCGTCTCGGATGGGCACAAGAAATGGGATATGTTTCTAGACTTACAGGCTACGCCTTGAAATATCGTAGCCACTTCTTCGGCTTTCTTGCTGCTGCAGGAGTCGGCACCATATTCAATGTCATATCTCCGCTGGTTCTTGTTCAGATAATCGATTCTCTACTACCTGTGCCCACAATAGGCGGAAATGAGCTATTAGCGCTATCGAGCCTATATGTTGCCCTCACTGCAGGCTATATGCTCTTTGACTTGAGTGGGCGTTATATTGCTGCCCTGCTCGCACAACATGTCATCTATGACTTGCGATCGGAACTATATGATTCATTGATGGAGAAAGACCTAGCATTCTATGATGAAAATGAAACTGGCCAATTACTTGCCAGAGTCACAACAGATGTCACCACAATGCGTGAGTTTCTATTTTGGGGATACCGTGTCATTTTCATTGGCATCATTACTATGATTGGAACATATCTTGTAATGTGGACATTGAATCCTGACCTTACCATCTTCATGCTCCTCTTAATTCCATTTACTGTGTTGTTTGTGTTTGTCTTTGCTAGAAGAGTAAGACCAGTGTTCTACGAGGCACGCAGCCAATATGGGGTGCTCAGCTCTGTGCTTACCGAAAACATCGTAGGTATGAAGGTTGTTCAGTCGTATGCTGCAGGAGATAGAGAATATGAGAGGGTAGAGAAGGAGAATCTTGGATTCCTTGAACTCCGAGTGGAAGCGATGAGGCTTCTCGCATTCTATCGCCCACTATTGCCAACCGTCTTCGGCATAGCCACTGGCTTCCTAATCTATCTTGGTGGATTTTCTTATATTCTAGGGGATTTATCATATGGCGTCTTTGTGGGATTCCTCTCCCTTGTGGGAATGTTGATTCTTCCGGCTAGATTTCTAAGTTGGGGAGTTGGTATGTACCAGAGGGCATCGGCAGCTGGTGAAAGATCGTTCTACATCCTAGATCATCGTGATGAGATTATGAATCCAGAGATACCAGTGGAAATAGGCAAGATTGAAGGCAGAGTCGACTTTGATGATGTCTATTTCAGTTATCGAGGGGGAAATTACATTCTGCGAGGCATTAATCTTCACGTGGAACCAGGCCAAGTGGTAGCGCTACTTGGCGGGACAGGATCAGGTAAGACCAGTCTAATCAATCTAATTCCAAGGTTCTACGATGTAGATGCCCGTGGAATTGTAGTGTATGAAGAGCGGCCTTACCCCGTTAGCGATAAGCACTCAATAAAGATTGGAGAACACTCTTACAATCTTGATGGCAATTCAGTAGAAATTGAGGGAGAGCTGGTTCCTATTATCAAGCCTGGCAGGGTTCGAGTCGATGGAATCGACGTTCGTCAGCTGAAGATTGATAAGCTGAGAATGAGCATCGGCATGGTACACCAAGATCCCTTCCTATTTTCAGCGAGTATACGTGAGAATATCGCTTTTGGTAGACCAGAGGCCTCCATTGAGGAAGTGGAAGCAGCTGCAAAGGCCGCAATGATTCATGATTTTGTGCTAACACTTGATGATGGATATGATTCGGTGATAGGGGAACGTGGAGTAACGCTCTCGGGAGGACAGAAGCAGAGGGTTGCAATAGCTAGAGCTCTGCTCGCAAATCCGAGAATACTGATTTTGGATGACTCAACAAGCTCTGTGGATGCAAAGACAGAGATGATGATTCAACAAGCCCTTGAGAATCTAATGGTAGGAAGAACGACATTCATAATCACACACAGACTCAGCACTATTCGCAATGCGGATCTTATTGTGTTGATGGAGAGGGGCCGCATTATGGAGATGGGCACACATGAAGAACTGCTTGCAAGAGATGGATTGTATTCAAGTATTCACAGTACGCTAGCTCAAATGGAGGCAGGCGCACCATTCTTAGAAGAAACTGCGGGAGGGGCTAATGAATGAGCGGGCATATAGTGGCAGACGAGGAAGAACGGACCTATGCATATTCAGATGGAACTCTGATGATGCGAATGGTGAAGTATCTTGTCGCCTATCGAGGTATGTTTGTATTCGTAGCACTCCTCGTAGCATTAAGCATCGCTTTTAGTACATTGACTCCTTTTGTGCTCCAGCACGGAATCGACGTGGATTTTCAGAGCGGAAACCTAAATGCTCTCATGTCCACAGCCGCTCTATATGTCGTGCTCCAAGTTATAGTATGGCTAACCAACTATGGATATGAATACCTTATGTCTCTTATGGGGCAGAGAGCTATTTTCAGGATGCGCCAAGAATTGTATCAGCATCTTCAGAGAATGTCCCAGGACTTCTATGACAAATCATCATCTGGAAGAATAATATCTAGGCTCATCAACGATGTGGAGAGGATGAGTGAACTCCTAACTGAGGGATTAATCAGCACATTCGCGCAGGTCTTCATTGTCTTTGTTATTGGAGCCGTCATTTTCACGGTAGACACACAGCTTGCCATTGCATCCCTTGCAGTTGTTCCAATCCTGCTGGTTGCGACTATCTACTTTAGACGGAGGCTACGAGAGACCTACAGGATAACCCGCAAGACCATTTCGAGTGTCACTTCATACCTGGCAGAAAGCATCTCAGGAGCGAAAGTCACTAAGAGCTTTGCACGGGAACCTCGAAGTGTTGCTCATTTTGCAGAACTGAATAGAGAGGATTATCAATCCAACGTTGATGCAGGAAAGGCTATTGCCTCATTCTTTCCGACCATCAGGTTCATCGGCGGACTAGGTGTATTCCTGATAATTCTTCTAGGCGGATATCGCTTGATCTTGGGCACAATTACGTTGGGGACAGTAGTGCTATTTATTCAATTTAGTGATCGATTCTTCAGACCGATCTTGATGATTGCTAATTTCTATACTTCAGTACAAAGCGCTTTTGCGGGTGCTGAACGTGTATTTACGGTTATGGATTCGCAACCGACAATTGTGGATCGCGAGAACGCCATACAGCTCCCTTCACTAAAAGGAAGCATCCGTTTTAGAGATGTCACTTTTGGTTATCTTGAAAATACTTCAGTGCTTCATAACTTCAACCTCGAGGTTCAGCCTGGCGAAACTATTGCAATAGTAGGGGACACCGGAGCAGGAAAGACTACTGTAGTAAGTCTCCTCAATAGGTTCTATGAAGTGGGGGAAGGTGCAATTGAGATTGATGGTATTGATATACGAGATGTGACCCAGGAGTCACTCAGAGCAAGGATTGGACTCGTGCTTCAAGACCCCTTCCTATTCATGGGTACTGTAAAGGACAACATCAGATACGGCAGCCCAGATGCAACCGATGAAGAAATCATCGAAGCCACTAATGCCATCGGAGCTAGGAGATTGATTGAGAACCTTGAGAAGGGTTTCGAAACAGAAGTTGGCGAGAGAGGAAGCAGACTCTCTGAGGGGGAGCGGCAGCTTGTGAGTTTTGCTCGGGCGCTTCTAGCCAATCCCAAGGTGTTGGTGCTTGACGAGGCCACCAGCTCCATTGATATCTATACCGAGCATGCCATTCAGCAGGGCATGAAGACTCTCCTGCAGGGTAGGACTTCAATTGTTATTGCTCATCGTTTGTCAACAATTGTCAATGCTGATCGAATTGTGGTTATTGAAGATGGAAAGATTGTAGAAACAGGCACTCATAGGGAACTCATGTTAAAGAAGGGGAAGTACTACTCGCTATACGAGCTGCAGATACGACCGAGAGCGATGGAAGTACTAAGTCGAGGTCAAGGTTTGATTTCGTGAATTGGTGAATAAGGCAGCCCCCCGCAAATAGGGGTGGGGGCTTTGGACTATTTCAAAAATGGAAACAGTGTCAATCGTCCCAATCGAAGTCATCCACGTTGTCCCATGCATGGGGAATTGACCGGATTGCCTTCATGGACTTTAGGGGCTTAATACTGGCAAGTCCGCTCATAGCGCTACTGACTGCCTCCTCGATTATTTCGCCCAAGTTCTCTAGGCATTCTAGGCCAGTGATCCCATCTTTACTCACAGAGAGTGCCTTGCCATGCTTCCCTCTAATTCTTACACCAGACTTGTCCACAGAAACCATTTCTTGTTCACCTACTACATGCACATTCTTACCGTAGGAGAAGACTAGGTCCTCCTTCCCCTCAGTTGTCACAAGTACAATCGCTTTCTCATCCTCCCCAGTGCCAATCAGAACATTGGATTCCTGGTTCTCTACGTTGACCTTTGTATCACCATTCACTTTGTTCTTGATGATAGAGTCTACTGCAGATATGAAATCCTCAGAGCCACTGTATCCTAAATGTTCAATTTCCGAGAGTGTGGCTTCTCTTGATATCCTTTCAATCTGCGTTTCTCCGAGAAATAGCTGCATACCTTCAAGGCCAGTCGCTACTGACTTGCCAATTGCACCAGCATCAGTTTCGGTTATCGCATCTACAGCGAGTCGCCCATGTCCTGCAAAAGCTATGCCAACACGGTCACCATTGTTAACGACGTATATCCAGACACAGCCCTCACTCAGGTTCACTAATGCCTTTTCGGTGGAGATTAGCTCGTAGGAACCTGCTGTAATCATAACAGGGCCTGACGTTTTCAGATTCTTCATTACCAGTCTTCCTCCTCTCCAAGTTCCTCAATCTCTTCATCCATGTGATCCTGAATCTCATCCATCTTGTCTTGAACCCCATCAAGTTGATCTTGGTACTCCTCCATCTTGTCATGATACGTGTCTATCTCATCCTGAACATGGTCATGGAGTTCATCTTCATCTTCTTCAGCTTCTTCGTCAAGGTCGTCGTTCAGGCTGAGAATAAACTCATCCTCATTGTTCTTGTCAACCGCTACTCTGAGGGGCCCTTCGCCATTGCCATTACCAGCTCTCTCCTGTTGTCTCTCTACTTTGCTTGTTAGCCATTGGGCAAGGCGGTATGCAAGACGGCCCTCTACCGTGACATAGTAGGTTCCACGGACTTCACCCTTGATCACATAGCCAGCATCCAGCAGGGGATTGAGATGGTGTGTGAGTGAGCTCCCTGTCTTGCCGGTATGGTTCTCGAGGTCGTTAAAGGTTCGTCCTCCCTCCTTAAGAAAGTCCAGGATTTTGAGCCGTTCCTCACTACCCAACGGACTGACGATCTTTGCCACTCTCTCAGGGGGAATCATCTCGATATCTCGATCGCGTTTCTTCTTTCGTTTCTTGCCCTTGCGGGTATGTAAGACTGGACCTGAGAAAGATCGTCCCAACTCCTCCAATCCACTTACAGACTCTCGAATGGAGTCCTCTAGACCGACCATCATTTCTTCAAGGCTATCGGTAAGTCCCCGGAGATCAACAATAGACGCACGACGTGGAACTCTTGGTGCCCTTGGGACTCTAGCAGGCTTGGGCGGTTTGGGGGGCCTTGGTCGCTCAATCTTCTTACTACTCAGCGCTTCCAGGCGAGCTCGTTTGGCCTCCTCCAGCTCGCGTTTCATTTCCTCTTTTATTCTGCGAATCTCTTCGAGTTCGCGTTTTACCTCATCAAAATCCTCGGTCATTATCTGTACGCCAACTGTACATTATTACATTTTCTTATAAATCTTCGGTTCTACTACATTTGGCGAATAGTCTTATCTTGAGGAATGAAATTAATTAGAACAAAAGACCTGGTGGGGCAACTCACGCTGCCCCCCCAGTATTAAGCTACCACTTCAAAGTCTACAGATCGTAGGCCTTGAGAGTCTTTCGCTTGTTGTCTTTGCAGCGTTTGGCTGCGGCGGTGAGCATCTCACCAATTGAATTGTTGATGGCTTCATAGGCATCGCTGCCAACCATCATGTTGTTCCTCTTTGCAAAGTCCTTTACGGCGCTCTTAACAAAGAAGGTTGGGTATTTTGCTGTTGCTTTCTTAGCTGCCATTTTTCTCCAACACCCCTAAGGCGAGTGTGTGCGTAAAATGAGCCTGAGTTGCATTTAAGGCTATCCTGCGCAACCCTCTCAAAACACGGGTTTCGCGCCCGTTTTCAAGAGTTTAGGCTGATTTTCGTCGTTCTTAACTATAATAAATGTATCTATGAACCACGAAAATGGCGCTCCGGGGCCAATTTTGGGCGGATTTCAAGTCAAGTCACCAAAATGCTACAAACAGATACCCCATAACTGCCAAGACTACATGGAATCCAATGATGAATCCAAAATCGAATCGAGATGTTGTTGAGAACATATGGTTTTGAGAGAATCGCAGTTCATAATCCCTAAAGACACGAGTCTTCTGAAGTGCTATTGGAAGGTCTCTTCTGACTTCCTCATTCTGCTTCCAGCCAACATGCCACATCTTCGAAAAGACAAGACTCGTGGCCACTATTGATGCAATCCCGAACTCATTGGATATCATTAGACCGCCCAACATGCTAATACCATTAGTAAATTGATAACAATTCAGAAACATCACGTGTTTCAGCGAAATCGACCTTTCCGTCGACGTAACAGAATGGCGCTTCCTATTGCGGTCAAAGCAGTTGCAGCGACAAAAAAGACAACTAGGAAATATGAATGAAAGACAAGAATCTCAAGAAGAGGGACATGTGAGTCGGTTGGGTCAAATCCATTGTAGTATTCCCAAGCGTCTGAGAATTGATCACCATCGCTATCTGGATTATTAGGGTCAGTCCCAATTAAATTCTCAAGATAATCAATGAGATCATCGAAATCACTGTCAACCAAATCAGGCAGTTTAATGATTATGCCGTCGCGATCTCCGTCTAGCGAATCGTCATATGCATTCTCAGTTGGAAAATCATTAGACCAGGTCCGCCCGCCAATGTATACTTGGCCTTGATTGTCCCGTTTTATGTCACTTCCATAATCAGCATACGATCCACCAATATACGTTGAGTACAGAAGATTATCACCTGTTGCAGCTAGTTTGAACACGATGCAATCATAGTGCCCTTGATGCGTACGTTGGTAGGGACAAACAACTGGAAAGTTTGGCGATTCGGATGCTCCGCAAGCATACACATTACCTTCGTCATCCAAAACTAATGAGCTACCGAAATCTGCTCTCGCTCCTCCAATAAAGGTCGAATAGACCAAGAACTCTCCAGATGAGTCGAGCTTCAAAACAAAACAGTCACCATCTCCATTGTAAGACGAGTCATAAGCGTTGACAGTCGGAAAATCTGGCGATGAAGTGAATCCCGTAACATAGACACAACCTATTGAATCCACTGTCATTCCAGATACGTCATCGCCTGAAGACCCACCAAACCTAAAATTGTAAATGACCTCATCGCATAGGCCATTAAGTTTGAGGATGAAGCATTCCGAGAGGATGTTATCGTAGGTACCCGTAAAGTTCGTTCCGGCAATATAGATGGCAAGAGATGAGTCTGTCGCTATGTCTGATGGCTTCTCGTATCCCGTGCCCCCAAGAAATGTAGAAAATACTATTGAACTACCATCATTGGCAAGCTTCAAGATAAAGAATTCATTGTCCTCGTTGAACTCACTATCAAGTGCGTTTAGTATTGGAAAATCTGAAGACATTGTTGTGCCTGTCATAATTACTGATCCAAAATCGTCAACAGTGCAGCAAAAACCCCAGTCCTCTCCAGAACCACCGATAAGAGTTGAATAGACCAGTCCGTTACCAGTCGCGTTCAGTTTCAAGATGAAGCCATCACTCTTTCCATTGTGAGATGAGTTATATGCATCCTCAGTTGTGGGAAAATCAGACGACCAAGTCCATCCACCGATATAAACGCATCCTGAAGAATCAACCTCGATAAACGAGGCACCATCCTCTTGAGAACCACCTATGAAAGTAGAGTAAACAAGTGAGTCGCCTTCTGGAGACAGCTTAAAGACGAAGCAAGTTCCATATTCTGCACTATATGTCTCATCATAAGCCCCCACGGTGGGAAAGTCATATGATGATGTGCTACCAGCAGCATAGATGTAGCCCTCCGCGTCAATCGCAATTGGACCTATACCATCATAGCTGTACCCTCCAAAATATGATGAATAGAGAAGAGGATCAATTACAAGTGAAATGGAAGAATCATACTCCCCAATCTGAAAACACACCGCATCTGAATCCTGAAGTATAAACTCCGCTTCTACTATGGTGCTTCCTTGATACGCAATCAAGTTAGCATCCTCAAACTTAGCGTTGCCAGCCTCAACGAAGAGAGCATCATTACTAGCGGAGAGAGCGTCGTGACCATGATATCGAATACTAATCTGAGATGGGTCAGACCCCGGTGCAACTATGAATTCATACTTTGTTTCATTCATCGATGCATAATACAGAAGGTCAATTCCTGGCCATAGAGACTCATAGATGATGCTTCTGGCAGTTCTGGCATTAACAAAAGCCGATTCAGATCCTAGGAAAAAATTAGCGGAGTGAGAGTCGCCGCAGTCCGGTTTTGGCAAGACTTGGTTTGCCCCTTCAAAATCAAGAGTGAGAAGATTGGTAGCTCCTTCCAACCAGAGGAAGACTTGTGAACAGCCAAATCCAATACATCCTCCTGAAATCGACCCATAGAAGAAAACATCTTTGTCATTGATCTGCCCGAGGTTCTCAAAGAAGTAGGAAGGGAATTCTATGTTCATAACTGCATCAGGAACATCATGAGTCAGATTGTTGCCAGAACCACTAAATCTGATTTCAATTGGAGCATATTGAGTGTTCAGAGTACCAAGACTAACTGAAACGAAAAGGAAGATGATACAGAAAACCCCTTCCGTCTTCAAATCAACCACGGATTATTAATGGTGAATTCTGAGATATATCTTAGCCCCAGAAGAGATAGAGCATCATATGCAGGAGATAGAGTTCCGAGCTGAATTTCTCGGAACTCAACTCCAAGTTCATCGTTCGGCCTGAATCCGCCTAATCTCCTCAATTATCGCGGGAACTACTTCAAAGAGATCGCCAACAATTCCGAAATCGGCAATTTCAAAGATTGGAGCCTCTGGATCTTTGTTCACTGCAACAATGATATCTGAAGAACTCATTCCTGCGCAGTGTTGGATAGCTCCAGAGATTCCCAGTGCGAAGTAAAGCATGGGAGAGATTGTACGCCCCGACTGACCGACCTGCTGAGAGGGAGGGAGCCATCCCAAGTCCACAATGGGTCGCGAACCTCCAACTGCCGCATCAAGCAGACTAGCGAGTTCGCGAGAGAGATCCAGATTGGATGGATCTTTGATTCCGCGGCCACTGCAGACGACAATGTCAGATTCCTCAACCGATTTCATGCCCTCGACTACCTCCTTCACTGTATCAAGGACACGCGTCCGAATTTGATTCGCTCCAATCTTAATCTCTACTTTCTCTATTTCACCAGTCCGTGAGGGGTCACGTTCGCTTGGCTTGAACACGTTAGGTCGGACTGTGGCCATCTGCGGCCTGGTATAAGGACAGAGAATCTCAGCCATGATGTTACCACCAAAGGCTGGACGCGTCTGGATTAACTGGCGCTCTTCATCGATGCCTAGACCAGTGCAGTCTGCTGTAAGACCTAGAGCCATCCTTGCTGCAATGCGTGGAGCAAGGTCTCGGCCGTTGCTGGTTGCTCCATATAGGACAATTGATGGCTTCCGCGGTGCAATTAGTGTGACCATAGCGATTGTGTAGGCGTCAGTTGTATAATGCTCAAACGCCTTATTGTCGACTACAATGACCTTGTCAGCACCTTGATGGATTAAAGAGTCGGCCAAGTGCTCAGTTTCATGACCAATCAGAACAGCAACAACATTCTCACCAAGTTTGTCTGCAAGCTCACGGCCCTTTGTAACAAGCTCATACGCAACACTCCGCAGTCGTCCTTCATTAGTTTCGCACCAGACCCAGACATCTCTGTACTTGGCTATCTCTACTTCGTCAACAGCCTTCCGTTCGATCAGAATTGCATCCTCTGGACACACCTCTTCGCATGAACCACAAAGGACACATTTGTCAAAGTCAAACTTGACCTTGTCACCATCCTTCTCTATAGCATCGAAGTTGCAGACCTTTGGGCATAACATGCAACCTGTGCATTTGTCTATGTCATAGATGAGTCCCATGTCTAGATCGCCCCCTTCTTCGCCAAGAATTCAACAAGCTGCTTCGCCGCGGTCTTAGCGTCTATTTCTTCCAGCTTCACTCCGCCTGCTTTCTTTGTGGGCGGGAACACCTTTCGAACCTGAGTTGGAGACCCCTTCAGACCAAGCTCATCTTCTGGGGCACCAAGAGTGGCTGCATCCACAATCTCCATAGGTTTTTTCTTGGCCTTCATGATTCCCATCACGTTTGGCAATCTAGGCTCATTGATACCCTTCGTCGCTGTCAGTAAGACAGGCATTCTGGCTCTGATGACGTCGTAGCCCTCATCGGTCTCACGGTGTGCTATGACATGTTTGCCACCCTCAGCAATCTCTAGGTGACGCACATAGCATATCTGAGGAATACTGAGCAGCTCAGCAATCTCTGGACCCACCTGTGCAGTGTCACCATCGATGGCCTGCTTACCGCATATAACAAGATCAAACTCCATCTTTTTGATTTGCTCAGCCAGGGTGTAAGCTGTAGCCCAGGTATCTGCACCAGCAAAGATGCGATCAGTCATATGGACTGCCTTGTCAGCACCCATCGCAAGAGCTTTCCAGAGGGCCTCCTTGGCCTGAGGAGGGCCCATCGTGAGGACTGTTACCTCGCCTCCGTATTGCTCCTTCAGCTGTATGGCAGCCTCGACCGCGTACTCATCAAACGGATTGAGTATGCTGGGCACGCCATCTCGAATCAGAGTGCCAGTTTCCTCGTTGACTTTTACTTCAGCAACTTCAGGTACCTGTTTAACAGGCACGATAATCTTCATGGTTATTCACTTCCACCTCACGGTCAATTCCGTCTGCGGTCGTGGCGAAAATTAATCCCAGTTATAAGCAATACGCACTGAGCTTTGAAATTAGTTCAGGGGAGTGGTCGTGCATTGATTATCCAAGAGAATCTCAATAACAGACCCAAGATCAACAGACTGCGTAACATGACTAATCCGCCTCTTTCTCACTGTTTATTAATGAAACATTTAGCTAACTACATGAGCAGTGTTCTGATTTGAATCTTAATCCTAGAATCTGAACTTTGATTACTTTGATGTCAGAAAACGAATGCAAGGGGAAACACTTCGATACACCCTTCATGGTAGCAACAACTTCACAAACAACATGAATCATGGGAGCTCGGGCCACTGTTCATTCCTTTCTTTCTTCATCCAAGACCAGTACTCAATCCTACGCAATCCTTTTATGAGACGGACTTTGGTTAACGACTTAGAACCATTAAACACCAATCGAGGTTGTTTTCGATGGGCAAGGAAAAGATACTTGGTGCACTGATATTCATCTTCGCGTTTCTGGTGCTATTATACTATACGTGGGCGCTTGTATTGGTCCAGAACGCTATCACCGGACCGGGCATCACCGCCTGGGTCGAGTCAATATTCTCATCCGGATTCTGGCATGACTTCTTCCTTCCAGATCCGATGTTCTTGATCATCCTGCCAATCTGGGCTGCTGCTGTGTTGATCATGGTGATTGCGATGTGGATTGGCTGGACTATGCTGACCACTCCTGCACCAGAGCCACTCGAGGACTTTGACTTCGACGAGGAAGAAGTCGCAGAGTCAAAGCCAGAAGAGTAGAGTGCAATATTGATTATAACAGGTAATAGAAAGGGTCCATGGACCCTTTCGAACTCATTTTAGACTGATTTATTCCGGATATCATGAATAATGGTCAGTAATCCACTTGGATGGATGAGCTTGAAGTAACTCACTTCCTGTGAGTTCGGAGTCTTGCAGAGATGTTTAATCCCTCTATTTCTTCCATATTGGTGACATGATTTAATTTGATTCTAGCAGCTCAAGTGGTATCTCTTCATCCATGGTTGTGAATGCCTTGTAAATGAAGAACAGACACACCGAGAGCATAATCAGGATGACAACGAAATTGGCCATTATTCCCGGTCCTGTGGTACTGTTAAATGCAATAATTCCATATCTCCGCCCAAATGCTGCCAGTCCTGTTAATTCGCTGACTACCTCGATTATCATACCCATTGATACGAGCGAGATGAGTGAACTCCCAAAATAGCCTACTCTTCTCACATAGTTGTGACGCCACCAAGACTTCCCCCTCTTGTATGCGACTCGTTCAGCCTCATACCATGCAATCCCTACAATGAATGTCAGAACAAGACTGACGACGTAGAACCAGAAATGGGACAAGACATCTGAGCCAAATCCTACATTCGCCCAATTCGGATTATTGTAGTACCAAATGGAGTAATAGAATATTTGAATGAGAAGGATATGGTAGCTTGCTCTACCCACTCTCTGTATAATATTCTGCAGCCTCGTCTGAGGTGTTGAAGGGAGGTATCTCATCGCGAGAAGGAACAGAAAAGCGGAATATGGGATGACTAGAAATGTGTAATCTCCCCAGATGAGATTATGCCTGTAGATCCCATCGATGATGAAGGCACGAAAACCAAGAATCTGGTAGGCTATCATATAGATAACGCTCAATGGCAAGGCCACCCACATTAGTCGGTTTCGTTTTGCCTTGATATTAGGACTGTCTGTGAACCATAGGCCCAAACCAACAGCAGGCAAGAGAAACAGTACATTAGTTCTTATGACGCTGGTCAAGAACGCTGATGCATAACTTGTATATTGCCAGTTACCATCTACAAGCTGCAACGGGACGTTGTAGAATAAAAATAGCTGTAGAAGAATCTCGCTCATAAAACAAAGGGATACCGTCAGCTTTGGATATGATATGTAACCCCTATAAACTAGAGGAAGAACGAGAATTGAGCTAAAGAGCACAGGAATGAACCAGTTGCCAGGACCCCAAAATGGAAGCCATCCGATCAGAGTATATTCATTCCATGTGAGTGAATTGAAATACAATCCTAGGATAAACGAACCCCAATATAACAAGAGGAAAGGAAGAATATACCGCTCGATCTTATTCTTGAAGTATTCGCGCGAGTAAAGCTCACGCAGTGTAGTGACTCCCTTATCTTTGAAAGAGAGTCCAATATTGAAACCCATGATTATCATGAAGATGGGGATTGCAGTCCGCTCCCAGAAGACACCACCAATGAGGCTCTTCAAATCCCAAGTGAGACTGTGATCTAACACAACCAGAGCAATGGCAAATGCTTTCAGAGCATCAACTTGCCAATATTTGACTCGTTTCTGAAGCTCAATAGTCTCTAATGAACCGTCTTCTGTGGCCTGCGACATGTAAAAAGGAGCGAATTTGGTCAGTGAAATACCATTCGGACTGAGCAAAAACCAGAAAGCAACTTGGCAGATGTACGTTGAGAGGCAGATTGATATTCTCCTTATATTGTGTGTCACTGGAAGGAGACAACTGATGCAGTCTTCTGATATCCCATTAC
>JBHLQK010000021.1:0-22303 GCA_048884925.1 Candidatus Thorarchaeota archaeon | reverse complement strand
CACTCGATGCCTATAAGGAATGGCTAGAAAAACTAGAAATTCAGTCAGCAATAGTCTGGCCACTGTTAGATGATGAGAAAGAACTGCTGGGTGTGCTAGGTATCGCATCAAAAGATAAGCAGGAGATGGAAGAGGAGTCTCGAGTTTTCTTTGAAACAGTTACAGAAATGTTCGCTCAGGTTCTTGAGAAGCTCAGATCGCAAGAAGCACTTGCGGCAGCTGAGGAGAAGTTCCGAAGTATCTTCAATGAGATACCGATTGGACTACAGTTGTTGGAACAGGATTCAGAAGGAGACCTCCGACTTATTGATGTCAATCCCGCAGCTGACACAATGCTTGGATCTCCGACTATTCCGTTTATTGGGAAAAAGCTAGAAGAGATAGTACCTAAGCACCAAAGGGATTTGATTATCGAGCATTGCAAAAGAGCTGTGCTAGAAGGAGAACAATGGGATGCAGAAGATGTGATAGTTGAGGATGAGCATATGGTTAGGGCTGTCAGAACTAGCATTTTCCCTGTGCTCCCTGAAATGATTGCAATGTCGTTCCTTGACCTAACCGATAGAGTTCGTGCAGAAAGAGAGGTACGGAGGCTTAATGAACAACTAAACCAGATAGTGGAAGAGCGGACTGTTGAATTAGCTTCTGCGAATAAGGAACTGGAAGCGTTTGCATATTCAGTGTCCCACGACCTTAGAGCACCTCTGCGGACAATGGATGGATTTAGTCAAGCTCTGCTGGAAGACTATTCAGAAACTCTCGATGACACAGCGACCGACTACCTGCAGAGAATAAGACTCGCTGCGAACAGAATGGCAAGACTGATTGATGAAATCTTGGATCTCTCCAGAGTAACTAGACTAGAAATGGATAGAGTTTCCGTAAACCTATCTTTGATGGCGGAAGAAGTTGTCAAGGATTTGAGGGAGAGTGATTCCGAGAGAACTGTGAAGGTCAGTATTGAAGGGGGAATGAGGAATAGATGTGATAGACGGCTTATGAGGACAGTTCTTCAGAATCTGCTTGGAAATGCGTGGAAGTTTACCTCATTGAGCGATGATCCTAGTGTAGAGTTTGGTTCGCTTGATGTTGAGGGCGAAACTGTCTATTACGTGAAGGATAATGGAGCGGGATTTGAGATGGAATTTGCCGAAAAACTGTTTAAGCCCTTCCAACGTTTACACAGGGCTGACGAGTTCGAGGGTTCAGGCATTGGACTTGCAACTGTTGAACGTGCCATCAGTCGCCATGGAGGTAGAATCTGGGCAGAGGGTGAAACAGGAAAAGGTGCAACATTCTACTTCACAATCAAGAGGAGGGCAGAGGCTACAAGATGACAGGTGCTAAGATTCTCTTGGTTGAAGACAATAGAGATGATGTCCTACTTACCATCCGTGCACTCGAGAAGGCGAATATCGTGAATCATGTCGATGTGGCAAGAGATGGAATCGAAGCTCTTGAGTATTTGAGAGGGGAAGGTGAGTTCAGTAATCGGGATACGGCTGAGCAACCAGCTGTAATACTTCTGGACCTCAAGATGCCCCGCATGGGAGGACTCGAGTTCCTCAGAACTATTCGCAATGAAAGGGAGTTCAGACTTCTGCCCGCAGTTATCCTAACATCTTCCCGAGAGGAGCAAGACATCATTGAAAGCTACCGCCTTGGTGCTAACAGCTACATTCAGAAGCCTGTTGATTTCGATCAGTTCGTAAAAGCTGTTCAAGCTCTTGGCTTGTATTGGTTGGTTTTCAACATCAGCCCTAAGGGGGGTTCGAGCTCTTGACGGAAGGGATTCGAGTCCTGTTAATTGAGGATTCTGAGGATGATGCAATCCTAATCGAAAGGGAACTCAAGAAGGGTGGATTAAATCCCATAATTGAACGTGTATGGACTGAGGAAGCAATGAAGAGGACTTTCGAGTCTGGCATATGGGATTTAATCATCTGTGACTATATGCTTCCTACATTCAGCACAGAGGAGGCACTCGAGCAGGTCAATGCCAGCGGACAGGATATTCCGTTCATTATTGTATCAGGAGCGATATCTGAAGAAGTGGCAGTACGCTTGATGAAAGCAGGGGTTCATGATTATCTGAAGAAGGACAACCTAGCAAGACTAGTCCCAGCTATTCAGAGAGAGATAAAGGAAGCTGAGGTTCGTCAAAATCGGCGGATGGCAGTCGAAGCTCTCCGCGAATCTGAAATGAAGCATCGAATGCTTGTTAAATCGATTCGCGATATCGTCTTTGTCTTGGACAGTGATGGAAAGGTATCTGAATACTATTCCGCGCTGGGACTCCGTCCTGATATGGAACCTGAAGAGATACAGGGTAAATGGATAGGAGAACTCATGCCTCCTGAGGTGACCGACCTCTATGTGGCGAACTCTGATAGAGTCCTCTCTGATGGGGTTGCACGGAGTTTCGAGTGCTTGATAGATGATGATGGAGAAGCACATGCATTTTGGGTCACATTGAGTCCGCATGACGATGGGAGTAGAATTGTAGCTGTTGTACATGATGTCACAGAGCTGAAAAGGGTCGAAGATGAGCTCAGGGCAACAAGCAACATAGCCACACTATACCTGGACATACTGCAGCACGACATCAGGAATCAGCTTCAGGCCATTAAGATTGGTACTGAGCTTCTAACATATGAACGCAGCTCCGAAAGAGACCCTCGGGTTCTAGGGGAGATAGCCAGCGCTGTGGAGCGATGTGATGCATTGATTGCTGCTGTTCATGGAACAAGAGACTTGTTACAGGAGCCTTTGAAGAAGGTTTCACTCTGCAGGACTCTAATTGACTGTGTTCAGGAGTTTCAGGAGCAGCAAGAGGGAGTGATTGTTGAGCTTGACTGTAAGGTGTCTGAAGCCACAATCAGAGCGGATAAGTACGTACGATTACTTTTGACAAACATCCTTGAAAACGCTGTAAGGCACAGTGGAGATGAAGATACACACATCTGGGTTAGTCTGGAAGCTCATGAAAACCAGTATGAAGTTAGGATTTCTGATGATGGACCAGGTATCAAGGATGAAATAAAGAGGACGCTCTTCAATCCCGATAGGAGGTTTGGTGGAGTCGGAATCCATCAGGCTTGTCAAATTGCGGAGAAGTATGGTGGAGCTATCGAGGTAGCAGATCGGATTAAGGGTGATTGGAAAAGCGGTGCTCAATTCAAGGTATGGCTTCCCAGGTTGACCAACGACTCCTAGATTGTCTATGACTCAAAGCATCCCATAGAGCCTATGTTCTCACTCACGCAAACCTTCACTTTGTTGTTATCAAGCAGTTTGATTTGAGATGCAATGAACTCTGCTAGGCGTTCAGCTGTTGTAGCATTATATGGTAATATGAAACAGTCTTCTTTAGGAAAGACATAACGTTTTCCACTCACATTCACTTCATAAGAGTACTCACTCTCATTCACTTCGATTGATTTCGACTTGCCTGGTAGGAGTGTCTTATGATCAAGCAGTTCGCAAATCCGTAGTGCCTGTTTCTTGATGTCTCTAAAGTCCATGACCATGCCATCTGAATTAAGCTCGCCAAACACAGTGATATCAACGAAGTAATTATGCCCATGAAGGCTTTCACAATAATCTGCACCCATAATGAAGTGTGCTGAGCTGAAGTTTAGCCGCGCGTCATTCACCCTGATGCTATGCATCTATTCGCTCTCCGTTCATTCCGAAAGCTAGACTTACTTCTAAAACTGTCGGACTCAATCCACTTGACCTCTGCCCCTCTGTTGGTCAAAGAGCTCGACTAGCTCACGAACAGAAGTGGCTTGCCGAGCATCCTTATCATCTCGCCATCTTCCAGTAAACCGCGGAAAACGAATTGCTAGCCCTCCATCTCTGATTTGGTTTTTACCAGCTGGATGTGTTGGACTTATAGTAATCTCATCACCTAGAACCTCAATGACCTCTTTAGGCTCAAACCAGACCTCGGCCTCCATATCAGACACAACCTTGGGACTCATGGCCTCCAACTTATGTTCGTCCAAGCGTTCCTTGAACTCGCTCAACATATCATCAGTAAACCCAGTTCCAATCTTGCATACAGTTGGAAATGTATCCGTATCTTCATCATAAACAGAGGCAAGAATAGCGCCATAAACACCTGTTCTCTTTCCCCGACCAAAGAATGCACCTACGACTACAAGGTCAACAGAATCTGCCATTCCTTCTTGGTATGACGCCTTTAGCTTAATCCATAGCCAGCTTCGAGACCCGGCTTGATAGCTCGAGCTCGCATGGACCGCCTTTGCAATAACTCCTTCATGACCTGCATCAAGAGCATTGGTGAAAATCTCATCTACCCGCTCAGGGTCAGAGGTCAACTCACCCTCTGTCAATGAGACTCGTTCATTGCGCAGCACGGTCTTCTCAAGTAATTCTCTTCTCTTTCTCATTGGAATGTCGGTTACATCTTTCCCTTCATAATACAATATGTCAAAGAAATACACTGCAACAGGAACAGCTTCACGCATCTCATCTATGTCAGTCTTTCTTCTGCGACGCATCAACTCCTGAAATGGACGACTTCGTCCTGTTTCTGGATCGATGGCAACGCACTCACCCTCGAGAACGCAGGTTTCAGCCTTGATTTGAGTCCTCACAAGTTCGACAACGTCTGGATACTGCTCCGTTATCATCTCCTGACGACGTGAGAAGAGAACAACGTCATCCCCGTTCTTATGCACCTGAACTCGCTCGCCATCATATTTGTACTCCACAAGGACCTCAGGCCCAGCTTTCTCAATGATTTCTGCTGAATCTGAAAGCTTCTTTGCAGCCATCATTTGTATAGGGCGGCCAACTGCAGGTTTGATGGCTATCGTTGCATCAATCCCTTCGGTAGCAAGGATTAGAGCAACCGCAGCCAAATCACTGCAAACATTGAATGCATTTTCAATTATACTACGTGCCTCTCTACCACCAGTATAAGCAATAGATAGCGAATCCATAACGCCCATATATCCAAGCCCGAGCCTCAGTTGTCCTGTTATGGTACGGAGGATGTATTTAGCCTCAAGTGGTGATGAATCAGAGAGTAGCCCAACAAGCTTAGCAGTCTTATCTTTAGAACTTCCGGAGCCCGTTATTTTCGAGATGGCATCCAGAGTGTCGTAGACAAGTTGGACAGTCAGATCTTCTGCGAAGAGAGAGGCTTGTGCGCCCTCCTTTAAGAGAAAATCAGCAACAGCACCAATATCTCCAATTTCCCTCAGTTTCTTCTTCACCACACTCTCTCTTACAGATGCCGCAGCTGCGACCACCTGGACCGCCATCTTTTCAGCAATCCCGATTTCTGGCTCTCCAGTCCAATCAGGATGCAGCTTAGCAATTGTGAGGGCTATTATTTTGTCTACTTCCAAAGGATCTGCCTTCTCCAGTAGCTCAGAGAAGATTCGTGTTTTCTCAAGCGTTCCTGATGTGTCCTCAATCTCCTCATACGCAAGGGCAAGGGTTTCGTAAAGCATGAAGTAATCGCCACTCCCAAACGAGGTAGGCACCACATGCTTTATATTCATATTCTAAGGCACGCTGTTTCAGTCATTGATAACGGTGAGTTAGAATTGGGTAGCGTAAGACCAAGATACATCAAGAATGCAGCAAGAACGCTTCTTCAGTTGTACCCAGACACCTTCACAGAAGATTTTGAGAGCAACAAGCGGCTTGTCGAACAGCTCACCGATGCCAAGACCAAGAAAGTACGGAACAGAATTGCGGGGTATCTCGTCACACTCATCAAGATTGGCATTGCTCGTGAAGCTGCAGAGAGCGAGGAGCATGGTGAAGAGCTCCCTGACGACTTAGAGCTCTAGGTTCCGTTTTTCTATTTCTCGGTTTAATAGGCACCTTAGCTAGATCACTAGCTGTTTCTTCTCTTTAGTGAGCTCTTCAGCCTCTTGCATAGCCTCATCATATATATCGATTGGGAATCTGTCATGTAGAGGCGAAATTCTAGCTCCTAGTGCTATGGAACCGTAGAATCTTCGAGCGAGCCATCCAACTCCTCTCATGGTCACCATGTCTGAAGCTCGTTTGAACTCTGTAACGGTGCGCGTGTCCCAAGTACCAGTGAGCGCGCTGATGAATGAATAGAGATAGAGCGAAGGAAGAACTCCTATGAAGAATAGAATCGCCGAAGTGACGATCTCGCCTTGCCAGAAGAGTATCGCTAGGACCTCCAGCACAAGGAAGTTCGCAATAGCAGCTAATGCTGGTCCGACATAGGTTTGCCACATATAGAACTTGGGAGCGGAGATTGTTCGCCGGATCAAAACCCACATTGCTATGTCCTTCAGAACAAGAGCCAAGGTGTATCCTACAATAATCCCGGGCATACCTCCAAGATATAATCCAAACACCACTGGTTCAACAACTACAAAGTAAGTCATGAATACGGCTCGGAGAGATTGTTCAAGAATCCAAGATGCGGCAGCAAGGCCTGTTCGATCTGCACCTGCAAACATCCAGTCACCAAGCCAACTCCAAAAGCCAAAGACCTGAAAGATGAGGAAATATTGAAGGAGTTCAGCTGCGTATGCCCACTCGGGGCCTGCGGCTCCTAAGATTGCTCTCCAGCCTAGGGCTGCAAGGACTGAAACAAGCCAGAAAACAAAGAATGCACCATATTTCAAACCTTGAGCAGTATAAAGGGCAGTGAGTTTCTTCTTAGCATGCGAATACGCCTCAGAGACTCCACCAAGCATTCCCTCCATAAATAATCCGACGACTGAAACCATAATAGCAAGGTCCCATGCAAGCTGATACTGCCCCTGCAGGGCAGACCAATTTAGGAGGTTAGTGCTTATAAGAAGCATCTGATAAAACCAGACAAGGGGAACGGCGGCGGCACCCACGGTCCATTTTGCTCCAAACTTAAGTGCTCGTTCAACCTGTTCCCTTCCGAAATCGATCCGAAACAGGGTGCTGGCCTTTAGACCTAGTCCTCTGAAGAGGTATAGACAAACAAAGAAGGTCAGCCATTCCGACAAATAAGACCCAATAGCTTGCCCAATGGCACCACCCAATGCCTCTCCAAATATGGGATTGTTGGCACCCCAGATTCTAAAGACAATGATGAGCGTGTATTGGCCAATGATATCGAACGCGATGTACTTGAGAACATATGTCACCTGCTGATAGTCAATTCTGTTCATTCCTCTGAACACATGAATGAAAAGAAGCGTAAATCCCGGAAATTGGAAGACGGAATGAGCGATAAAGACGTAGGAGAGATGTGCCAAATATGTATGTGGAAAGATTATGGAACCGATGAACGCGACAATCGAAACTTGGACAACTCCAGTTATACACTGAAACCAGACAAATATTTGCGCATACTTGACTGCTTCCTCTGGCTTAGTGACTCTGTACTCGGCAAAGTATTTGGCGAGAGCCACACTTGTGCCAAGGTCAAACAAGGTCCAGAGACCAAGAAACAGATTGACACTAAAGGAATACCAGCCCGCCGCCTGTGGGAATGGCATAATGAATAGCGGGTACACCATTATTGTCAAAACAACTCGGGGTATGACTAGGATAAGTGTGATGAAGAGCTGTATCAGGAAGCCGCCCAACTGGCGATGCATACCAATATCTTCCCAGTTATCAATCGCCTCTTCAGTTTCTATAAGAAGTTCTGCTCGCTCAATCTCGGTTAGAACCTCAGTATGCCGCTTCGACCTTCTCTTCATTGTTCGGTATGATGAGAATGTCACTCCAGCTAGAATAATCACAATGAACCCAATGACCACCTGCTGTTCAAATTTGGGCACTGGAGAATAGCTCCATTCTGCATAGGTGAGAGCTGGCTCTCCCCCAAGATACAATGCAGAGGAATAGAGGAAGTAATTGAAGTAAGGCCAGAGAATGAGCTCATAGTTGATCTGGCCATTCTCAGCTAGAGTGTCGATTGTAAGCCATGGCGTGTATACCATGATATTCCCTGAACCCACGCCTGCTTGGACAAGAAGTGGTGCACCCCACGTGCCAAAACCTGTATCGTTGGCAAGAAGGACATTAGATGCAGGCGTAAGAGCGGGCAGCACTGTGATCTTCTCCGTAGGAGGAGCAGAAGACCAATCATAGCCTAGTGATTCATGAGTCTCGACAACCATTCGCGTGACAATGTTAGCTTGGTCAGAACTACTTCCTACAGTATTGCTTGATGTAATCCCTAGTTCCTGCAATCCAGTGCCATTGGTAGAGGTAGCACGACCAAGAAGCAGAAGCAGTCCACCTCCACCGCTAACAAATGTTTCTAGAGGAGTGATATCTGCTGGTCCAAGAGGGGTATCAATCAAGACAATGACATTGATATCAATCATCCCTAGGGCTTCAGAAACGGTATCGGTTTGTGCGAGCATAATGGATGCAGAATCAATTTCCAATGATCCCACTATTGCAGGAGCTGCATCTCCACCCACGACAACGACATGCACTGTACTTGGAGCCTGAGCAGGCGTTAGAGGACCGGCTATAACCAAACCCAAAACAGTCCCGGGCAGAATCAGGAACATCATGAATGCAGCCATCATTTGTGTCTGGGCACGATCCATCTCACAATATCCTCCTCATACATCTAGCATTAGGGATGAAATCAGAGATATATCACTGCCGGAGCCATGAGGGCTTGAGACTGTGCTTCACTAAAAGGCCTCTTAAGGGGAAAGCACAATGAGCAGTCCATGGATGAGTCAAAGAATGTAATTTACTCAGGCGATTGCCTTCAATTCATGGAAGAAGAACGAACAAACCTATTCGAGAGAATTCGACTCATCTACATCGATCCACCCTATTTCTCTGGAACAGACTATACTCTGAAGAAGAGAGGAAAGGGAGCTCCTTGGCATGCCCCTGAGCTAAGCGAGGAAGCCACTTATACAGACAAATGGGAAGGCGGACTACAAGCATACCTGCAGTTCATGATAGATAGACTAGAGGCGATGAAGCCACTCCTTCGAGATGACGGAAGTCTTTGGCTACATGTGGACCTGCACGTGTCCCACTACATGAAGACAATGCTGGATGATATTTTTGGGGAATCGAATTTCGTCAATGAGATAGTTTGGAGGAGGACCAACAGTCCAAAGTCGCAGAGTAGAGGGTTTGGAAGCCAGCATGATAACATCCTTCTCTACGCCAAGGACATCAGCAAATTTGAAACCAAGCCCGTCTACCGTACACATGACGAAAGATCCCTCAAGCCGTACAGATACAAGGATGAGCGAGGTAAATTTCGTCTTATTGAGATTGAAGCACAGGGCATTCAAAGAACCGAGAGTCGCAAGCAGTATGAATGGAGAGGCAGAACAGCGCCCTATCTCTATAGGAAAGAGACTCTAGAGAAGTGGTGGAAAGAAGGACTCATTTATACTAGCAGGAATCAGAGATATTCCAAGAAGCAATACTTGGACGATGTTCCTGGAATCTTGGTATCTGATTTGTGGCTTGATATAAGTCCGATTCAGGGAGTTTCGAAGGAATATACAGGTTTCATCACTCAGAAACCAGTGGCGCTTCTCGAGAGAGTCATCGAGTGTGCAACTGATCCATGTGACATGGTGGCAGACTTCTTCTGTGGTTCAGGGACGACTGCAGTGGCCGCACAGAACCTAGGGCGAAATTGGGTGCTCTGTGACCTGTCTGAGGTGGCTTTGGGAGTTACAAGAGAAAGATTGACTGCCATAAATGCCCAGTGGGAAGAATTCGGAGAGGGACTTTGAAGTCATCGGTCTCTACTTATGTGGGTCTTCGCGCTATGGCTTGCAGGGTGGCATGATGGATCAGGAACTAGCTGGAAAACAAGGCGACTTGCTGAGATTGGGACTGGGCGCTCGAAACTGGCTCATCACGCAGATTAACGGTAGCGATGAGGAGTTGGAATGGACTCCACCTCAGGGAGGTCCTTCAGCATCGGAAGTCGTGTATCACGCTACAATAGTCTTGATGCTGGTATGTAGTGAGATAGCTAATCTCCTAAGCATCACACTGGCACAGCAGGAAGAAAAAGATTCAGATTCAGTTGAAGGCAGATTGAAGTTGCATGTTCGCGCAGTATACCAGACTTTTAGAGAGCTGTGCACAAAGTTGACAGATGAGAATCTGGATGAAGAAATGAACTTGCCTCCTCCATCCCTACTGAAACGTGGGTCACTTGAAATGATCCTACGAATAATTGCTGGATACCATGTAGCTCATCATGCTGGACAGGTTGCAATTCTTCTCAGGATGGCACGAAATGCCTAGTGCCCAAAGATGCTTAAGCATTCATTGTACTATTCTTAAACGATCATATCAGGTAACCTGTTGGTGCCAAATGTAATGATTCCAGAAATCTTGGCAGCTGCATTCATTTCACTCGGACTTCTATACATTGTGATTAGAATATTAGGCTATTTTCCAAGAACAGACGAGTATGCAGAAATCAAACCCACATCTTCAGGCAAGCTCTATCACTCAAAGGTAAACGACGCGGCATTCTTTGATGGCGCGTCGGAGGATTATGCAGAAGCGATGAATCGGACGAAACAGCTGGGCGGAGCATAGTGGCTTATGACCAATTAATCATGAGCTAAGTTCATAATTCTTTTATCTTTCTGATTGCGCCCCCCGGCGTCACTCCTTTCGGACATACCTTGACGCAGTTGAAAATCAAGTCGCAAAGTGGCGAGCCTGAAGGGATTTTTGCAGATTCAAGGTAGGTATTTGGTTCCTGAACGCGGGAGTCTTCGTAGAATCGCCATGCCTTCGCTAGTGCAGCTGGCCCGAGATACTCCTCCTTTTCAGCGTTGACAGGACAAGATCCAAAACAAAGGGCGCACATTATGCAATTCACGTAGCGTTCAATCTTTTTCCTTTCTGCTGGACTCTGTAATCGTGATTCTTCTCCCTTGGCAGGTTCTGCCCAAAGCTTCAGAAATTCTAGTGCATCATAGAATCTTGTCATGTCAACGACCAAATCCTTTAGAATTGGTAGGTTCGGTAATGGTTCCACAAGAATTTCAGTTTCTGGATTCCAACCGAGAGGGGTATCAGTCAGTGCGGCAAAGGGCTTGAGCGTTGAGGACATTTCTTTCAGAGAACTTACCTGAGTCCTGCACGCAAGGATTGGTACTTTGTCCGCGAGCATTGCACAGCTACCGCATACTGCTCCTCTGCATGAATATCTGAATGCAAGGGACTCGTCCATATAGTCCTGAATCTGAAAGAGTGCATCCAAAACTGTCATTCCTTTGCGGGCGTCGACCTTGTAGAGGTCGTAATGAGTGATCTCGTTTCCTTCACGACTGCGTGCTACTCTGAATAGCATCAATACTTCCTCTCCATGACGTCAAACTGACCGAGGTTGACATCGATATACTCGGTTTTCAAGTAGTCGTTAACCATGGTGACCAATGAGTGTTTCAAGAAATTCTCATCGTCACGGGCACCATAGTCCATTCGCCAGTGTGCACCCCGACTCTCGCGCCTCATGAGAGCAGTCATGGTTATGACCTCGGATAGGCAAAGCATATTCTCCAACTCCAGTGCACGGATTAGTGAGTAGTTGAATTTGGTGTCACACTTTGGCAATGCGATGTTCTCATAGCGTTCTTTTAAAAACCGAATCGCCTTGAGAGCTGATTCCAAGGTCGCTTGGTCTCTAAATACTCCGACTTCATTGTCCATGATTCTGCCCATCTGTTCCTTAATTTCTGCATGCGATTCTCCTGATTCTCTCAGAAGAATGGATTGAATCTTCTCACGCATGGCAAACGCAGCATCATCCACAGTGCATTCATCGACATCTCCTGAACCGGAAACATACTCTCCAACCTTCCTGCCCACCAATCTTCCAAATACAAGGGTTTCCAAAAGCGAGTTGCCTCCAAGACGGTTGGCTCCATGAACGCTCATGCAGGCAGTTTCGCCCACAGCAAAAAGACCACCTAGGGGAGTCACTCCATCCTTGTCACAGTGAATGCCGCCCATTGAGTAGTGTTGGCCAGGACGTACTGGTATTGGTTCCTCAATGGGATCAATGCCGGCAAAAAACATGGATATCTCTCGTATTCCGGGCAGGCGTTCCATGATCTTCTTCCTACTCAAGTGCCTCAGATCAAGGTGGACATGATTATTATCAACCCCCCTGCCTTCATTTATCTCAGTTTGGATAGCTCTCGCAACGATGTCACGTGGCGCGAGTTCCATGTCTTTTGATGCGTATACCTCCATGAAGCGTTTGCCTTCATTGTTCACAAGATAGCCACCCTCGCCTCGCGCCCCCTCTGTGATGAGAATGCTTGATGGCACCAGCGTTGTGGGATGAAACTGAACAAACTCCATATCCTTGAGCGGAACTCCTGCACGCAATGCGATAGCAGCACCATCACCTGTGTTGATGAGAGCATTAGTGGAATGACCGTAAATGCGACCGAAACCACCTGTGGCAAGAACTACAGCTTTTGCTGTGAAGCCGTGTATCTCGCCTGAGGCTATCTCAAGAGCAGTCACTCCACAGACACGCTTGTCTGACCTCACAAGAGAAGTGACAAACCACTCTTCATAGAATTTCACACCTTTTCTGAGGGCTTGCTCAAAGGTCGTATGGAGAAGATTGTGGCCTGTCTTATCTGCAGCATAACAGGTGCGGGGATAAGCAGCCCCTCCAAAGGGACGTTGGGCTATTCTCCCATCTTCGGTTCTTGAAAATGCAGTACCCCACTGTTCATTCTCAATCACAGCACGCGGGGCTTCCTTGGCCATCACTTCGACTACATCTTGGTCAGCCAAATAATCCGAACCCTTGACGGTGTCAAAAGCATGTGATTCCCATGAGTCCTCGGGGCTTAGTGAGGCATTGATGCCCCCCTGCGCAGCTACAGAATGAGATCTCAAGGGATGCACCTTTGTCAGGACCGCTACATCATATTGGTCAGCTAGTTCGATAGCCACTCGCAGGCCTGAGAGACCTGCTCCAATAACAAGGATATCATGACTGTGATTCGTTTTCACAACCTCCGGCTTCATACCATTTTCCTGGAATCAAGAAGGTCATCAAGATCACCTTCTATCTCGATCCCCATTTCTTCAACGGTTTCTCGGACGGTCTGTCCAGTTTCGTAAGCTCTTCTTGCAACTTCTCCGGCTTTATCATACCCAATCACCGGTGTCAGTCTAGTTACAATCATCAAGCTTCGCTCAAGTTGGCCCTTGATCACGATTTCATTGGCTTTGAGTCCTGAAAGGCAATGTAGCCTGAACGACTGAATGCCATTTGAAAGAATGGTAATTGCATCAAGTATGTTGACAATGATGACAGGCTTGGACATATTCAAGTCCAGGATGCTCCCATGACTCTCTGCGAATGAAACTACTGCATCATGGCCTATGACCTGTGCGCATACTTGTATCAAAGCCTCTGACTGAGTTGGATTGACCTTCCCAGGCATAATGGAGGAGCCAGGCTCGTTCTGAGGAAGAATGAGTTCCCCAAGTCCTGCACGAGGACCACTGCCCATCCATCTAATGTCATTGGCCATCTTAATACAAGAGAGGGCTAAAAGCCTCAAGCTCGAACTCAACCGCACCATTGCACGGTGAGATGAGATGCCTTCAGCTTTAACCGATTGTGTTCGAATGGGGAGGCTTGTGAATTTACTCAGATACGAAACGACCTTTTCAGCGAATCCCTCGGGCGTGTTTATACCAGTCCCTAATGCCGTTCCTCCAATGGGCACAATAACAAGCTCATCGCGAGCCGCCTGCAAATCAGCCATGTTATTGACCATTTGTGTCTTATAGACATCGAACTCCATTGACAAGGGTATGGGTACTGCATCTTGAAGATGTGTTCGACCAACTTTCACAATCTCACCAAATTCAGTCACCTTTTCATCAAGACTGAGAATTAATTTCTCAAGAGAAGGCATTAACTCGTTTGTTATTAGCTCGAGGGCGGCAAGATGCATGGTTGTTGGTATGACATCATTTGAGGACTGACCCAAGTTGACGTGGTCATTTGGATGAACAGGAGCTTTCTTTCCCCGAGGCTGCCCCAGAATCTCATTAGCCCTGTTGGCCAGTACCTCATTCATGTTCATATTCGTCTGGGTTCCCGAGCCAGTCTGAAATACATCGATTGGAAACTGATCCAGCATCTTTCTGTCTTTGAGAATCTCATCCACAGCCATTTGAATTGAGTTTCCAAGTTCAGGTGGAATTATTCCTAGGTCCATGTTCGCTAATAGACAGGCCTTCTTAACAGCTGCTAAGGCCAAGATGAAGTTCTCAGGCAAACGGCGACCACTTATTTTGAAATTGATCAGCGCACGTTGAGTACTAATTCCCCAGTATGCATCAATGGGAACGTCCAATTCGCCTAGAAAGTCCTTCTCAGTACGAGTCTTCGTCATTCGAAACCACAGCTTTTGCTTTGAAATTCTAAAGGATAAGCTCATCAATAATAGCTTGAACCGCTTTCTTGTCAGTCAGATGGTCACGCAGACGGCCATCTGGAGGCAACGCCAGACTCTCTGCAAGTGTGGGAGCTTTCTCCTCATAGAACACTCCAGTTGGTATCTTATCACCATTACTGAACGCTTTCTCGATAGCCGCTATCCTGCTATTGATGTCGTGTCCATTTTCCTGCAATGAGTAGGTGTGTTCGTTGTAGAATTTCCAATTGAGCTGCCTATTCCATGTCTGACACGGCTGCAAAATATCAACTAGAGCAAATCCTTTGTGTTTCATGGCATTTCTCATCAAAATCACAAGGCCTTTTTGATCACCTGAGAATCCTCTTGCCACGAATGTCGCTCCAGCAGTTAAAGCATATGCAACTACATTGACTGGATTCATGGGAGCGCCGGCTTCAGGTGGAGATGTGCTCGATACATATCCTCTTGGTGCGGATGGAGAGAATTGACCTTTTGTTAGTCCCATGACCCCATTGTTGTGAATAAACACCGAGATGTTCACATTGCGCCTAGCTGCGTGCATGAGATGACCAAGGCCCTCTCCCAAGGTATCGCCATCACCAACATGAACCAAGACCTGAAGATCCAAATTGGCTAGATGGACTCCCTGAGCAACCGCTATCGCTCTGCCATGCAATGTATGAATAGCGTTCAGGTTGATATAATGAGGTATCTTACTGCCGCAGCCAATACCAGAAACTATTACAAATTGATTCTGAGGAACTCCCAGTTCACCTACAGCATTCTTCAGCGAAGCTAGAATGCCAAAATTGCCACATCCAGTACACCACGTAATCTTCTGCGCACCTTCAAGTTGCTCCTTTGTAATCATGAAATGCCGCCCTCCTTAAGACGATCCATAATGAATCGCGATGTCATTGGCCTCCCATCATACTTGTTAACGCGTTTTTCTACTATGAGTCCAGTTTCCATCATTACCAGCTTTGCAAACTGCGAGGTTGAATTCTGTTCTACAGCAACTACGCTTTTGGCTTCGCTGAAGACCTCTGTCAGAATATGAGTCTTCAAAGGGAATACATCACAGAAATGCAGCAAATTGATTGATACTCCCTTGTCCGAGAGAACCTTCACCGCTTCGTAAGCTGCCCCCCAAGTAGACCCCCAAGTCAATAGAGTAGTTTCTGCGCCCCTGCCACCAAACACCTCGGGGGGATTGAGTGACTTCAGAATCTGTGGAATCTTTCTCATGAATTTCTCGACCATCGAATTCCGCACATCGGGATCTTCAGTAATGTGGCCATTCTCAAGGTGCACGTTCCCTGAGGCAACGACGAACTTCCCCGGGTCGCCGGGAAATGCAATTGGGGATACCCCGTCTTCTGTTAGCTTGAATCGCTCATAGGGTTCTGATGTCGTCGTAGTTGCTCTTTTGCCCCTGTCTATCTCCACCTTGCCTGCGTCAATCCGCGGCACATTCTTGACAGAGTCCGAAAAGTACTGGTCGCCCAGAATCATGACAGGCACTTGGAATTTGTCAGCAAGATTGAATGCTCTTGTTGCTACATCGAAGGCCTCTATTGGGTCCTTGGGTGCAAGCATAATCCGTGGGAACTCACCCTGACTTGCGGTCGACATGAATAGCAGGTCGCCCTGTTCTGTTCGCGTGGGCAAACCTGTGCTCGGCCCAGGACGCTGAGCGTTGTAGATCACAACTGGGGTTTCCGTCATTGCAGCTAATCCGAGGCCTTCTACCATCAAAGAAAACCCGCCCCCTGAAGTGGTCACCATACTGCGTGCCCCAGCGAATGAGGCGCCTATAGCCATAGTTAATGACGAAATCTCATCTTCAGTCTGGAGGGAACCGATTTTCAAGTGTTGGGCGTTGCTAACAACATCTTGGAAGCATGCCGTGGAGGGGCTCATTGGGTATGAGGATATCCATTTGAGATTCGCCGCCATAGCCCCCAATGCAATTGCACGATTTCCAGTGAGAATTAAACGGTCCTTACATGGCCCCTTCTTGACGGTGCTCATATTCTGAGCACAGGTCCCAGTCCAATTCTCCTTTGTCAAATCATAAAGCGTCTTAGCTACCTCAACATTAGCATCGACTACCTTGCGACCCTTTCTCAGAAAGATCTCGCTAAGTGCCGTTTCAGCCAGATTAAAGGGAAATCTAGTGACGGCCAAGACAGCACCAAGCGCGGCTGCATTCATCATCCTAATGTTACCACCAACCTCCGTTGCAGTCTTTTGAAGTGGAGCAGGATAATGACACGCATCCAGCTCTTCGATCTTGATGGTGTCATCAAAGATAATAACACCTCCATCTACAAGCTGATTGCGCTTTCCTACAATGGCATCATGAGAGAGGGCAACTATGAGATCAATGTCATCAATTGGAGCATGTATAGGACTATCAGACACTCTGATCTGGCTAAAATTGTACCCGCCCCGAATTCTGGACATGAAGTCTTTTATTGTGAATGTGTAGAAGCCGGACTGAACGAATACTTGGGTAAGCAAGTCTCCGATAGTGTCTATTCCCTGACCAGCTTCACCACCTATGTTGAATGTGATGTCCAATCATGAACCTCCTCAATTCTTGGGAGCATCTGGCTGGCTTGTGATAATGGCTCTCACTTATCATCTTTGCCTCGTGGGAAGACTGCTCCTAGATAATTAGATGCCCTCAGGATGATGTATATTTGTCTGGAGTGCTTGAAGAGATCCTAGACGAGAAGGTGATTATAGAGATCTGGAATGTGAGTTCATTGGCATTCAGGAAGTGTATCTTATATAGTGCTTGAGATCTAGACTGAAACCAAAAGGACCCATTTGAAGTGTAACTCTGGTGTGAAGGCAGTAGCTACACCAGCTCTTGGCGAGGTATGGTTGCCCAATATCGGAAGCAGTGGAGAGTTGGGACGAACAGGTACATAACCTCCCACACTGAGGCTCAAGTACTCCACTTCTTCATCTGAGTACATCAACATGAAATGAGCGGTATTCGGAGCATCAACCAATGTGTAAGCCGTTCCATTTTCGTCATAATACATTAGGAGATTGTAATGCAGAAAGGTGAAGCTCACATCATGGAAGTCCACGGTGTATGATTCATTCCCGTTTGTATCCTGTATCTCACTGATATAGCAGAGACCGCACTCATCAACCAGTCCAATACCTAAGTAGTTGTAGTCTATAACAGCAAATCCTGCAAGTACAATGATTACTAAGTGGGATTACTAGAATCAATCCACGGCGAATTGTGGACACCATTTGGCTTTCCTCATGAGGAAATGCTTCAAATTACAATTGGATTTTTCTGTTTATCGCATTCACATTTGGGAAAGTTTTTATACGAAATTTAGGGGCATTCATAGCAGAAGTGCATACGAAGTGTATGTACACTTTTATCATTTAAACAATTATTAGAGGAAAGTAAAATGGCACAGATGTCCGGAACACCAGTGCTCATCCTCAGGGAAGGTACATCTCGTACCCGAGGAAAGTCAGCACAGGGCAACAACATCATGGCAGGCATTGTCATCTCTGATGCTGTGAAGTCCACTCTTGGGCCTCGCGGCATGGACAAGATGCTAGTTGATTCGTTAGGCGATGTAACAATCACCAACGACGGCGCATCAATCCTGAAGGAGATTGACGTGCAACATCCTGCCGCAAAGATGCTTGTTGAGGTTGCAAAGAGCCAAGACCAAGAGACCGGTGACGGTACAACCACCTCAGTTGTGATTGCTGGAGAGCTCCTCAAGAGAGCTCAGGACCTGCTAGAGAAGAAGATCCATCCAACCATTCTTGTGAGCGGCTATCAGAAGGCTGCTGAAGAGGCGACAAGAATTCTCAAAGAGATTTCAGTTTCAATGATAGGAATGGACAAGAAGGTTCTTACCGAAATCGCAGAAACTTCAATGAACAGCAAATCAATTTCTGGCTCCAAGGGTCACTTCGCTAAGATTGCAGTAGACGCAGTTCTGCAGATTGCTGAGGATAACAATGGCAAAATCACTGCTGACGTTGACATGATTGAGATTATCAAGAAACAGGGCAAGAGCCTCATAGAAACGGAGCTCGTAAACGGCATGGTGATTGACAAGGAGGTCATACATGCGGCAATGCCCAAGAAGGTCGAGAACGCTAAGATTGCTCTGGTCAATGCAGCTATTGAGGTTGAGAAGACCGAGTTTGATGCAGAGATCAAGATTGACAGCCCCGACCAGATTAAGGCATTCCTGGATGAGGAAGAACGCATGCTGAAGAACATGGTTGATAAGGTCATTGACTCAGGTGCGACTGTACTCGTCTGCCAGAAGGGCATAGATGACGTGGCTCAACATTACCTAGCTAAGGCAGGTGTGATGTCAATTCGGAGAGCCAAGAAGAGCACTCTGGAGAAGCTTGCAAAAGCTACAGGCGGACAGATTGCTTCTAACTTGAATGAGCTATCGGCTGAGAACTTAGGTCAGGCAGGTCTTGTTGAGGAGGTAAGGATTGGTGATGACAAGCTTGTCTATGTCAGAAACTGCAAAGATCCCAAGGCTGTATCAATAGTCATCAGAGGCGGGACAGAGCACGTTGTGGATGAGGCAGATAGGGCACTGCATGATGCTCTATGCGTTGTTAGAAACGTTGTTGAGGACGGCACATATGTCGCAGGCGGAGGTTCCACTGAGTCAGAGATCTCAAAGCGTTTGGAAATCTACGCGGACAAGGTCAAGGGACGTGAACAATTAGCGATTGAGGCTTTCGCCGAATCCCTGAGAGTCATACCTAAGACTCTTGCTGAGAATGGCGGTCATGATCCAATCGACATTATTGCTGACCTCAAGAAGGACCACTCCAAGGTAACTGGACTCTGGTATGGTGTTGATGTGTTTAAGGGCAAGTCAGTTGACATGATGAAAGCTGGAGTCATCGAACCATCGCGAGTCAAGAGTCAGGCAATCCGTTCTGCCGCTGAAGCTGCACAAATGATTCTCAGGATTGACGACGTGATAGCTGCCAAGGCAGGTCCACCACCAGGCGCCGAGGGCCCACCAGGCGGCATGGGCGGCATGGGTGGAATGGGCGGAATGCCCGGCATGATGTAGACATTATAGCAACAATTAGGAGCCCACGGGCTCCTTCTCTATTCTTTTTTTGGAGAACCACGGGAATGTCAACGCGAATCCTGTTAGTTGGAATGAACTCATTCGACTCGGGGAAAACTACCTTCGCGGGATTACTTATTGATGAGATTAGCCATTATAGTGATTCAATTGAGTACTTCAAGCCTATAAGTGCGCACAACTATTGGCAAAGATTCGCACATACACAGTATTGTATTGAACACAAACGATTATTCTCTGCCGATCTTGCTACCATAAAGACAAAAATCAACTCACAGAAGGATGAATACCTTCTGAATCCAATTCACAGATTATATGTGCCAGCCTCATCTAGCAAGCCACTCGCTAATATACCAAGCACGTTGAGCCTCGCTGGTCCAGACTCAGTAATTGCTTTGCAGCGTTTCAGTTGGCCTGAAGAAACGAAAGTCCGTTCAATGGCTCTCGTTGCGGAGCAGCTAATTGAGCAAGGTGACCTTCTCTTAACCAATGAGCAGTTGGAGCATCTGATAGAGGGCGTCGAGAAGCAATCAATCAATTCTCTGGAGGAAATCCAACAATATGAGAGCGAAAACCTGGAAAGCTACTTGAGTTCTTCATTCTCTCAGGTTGAGTATGGAACAGACATAGTGGTGATAGAATCCTTCAATGATACTGCATGGATTTGGGAGGGGTTGGACATTGTGAATTTGGTTCTTGTTATTGGATCAGGGCAGGTCTATCGCTATGAACCTGAACGCTTCAGGAAAGCCGCTTTTCTCCAGAAACGTCGAAGCATGCCAATAAGAGAAGTGCCTTTTAGTAGAATCAATGACCTGTTAAAACCCCGGAGTCGAGATACTTGGACACCTGTTGGCCTAGAAACCACCGAGATGCTGAGTGGCATCTTCGAATGAGGACCGCCAAAGAAGTCTTAATTAGAGGAGTGGAGTTGGATTGACTTGCGCCAAGCTCCGTTGAATGGAGGACCAATATGACTGAAGATTTGACCTGGGAACTCGTTGTCGTAGGTGGAGGACCTGCAGGTATGACATCCGCCGTCTATGGCTCAAGATATGGACTCAAGACAATACTTCTTGAGTCGAAGGTCCTAGGAGGCGCACAAGCAACATCCCCAGGTATTGAGAATTACCCTGGATACACCTTCATCTCTGGCATAGAGCTTGCGGAAAAGATGAAGGAGCAAGTCAGGAAGAGCGGAGCGAGCATCAAGGAGATAACTGAGGTAAAGAGTATCAAGTTGGATGACAATGGGGGGTTCCATCTAGATACTAGGCGCGGCGTGTATCAGGCCCAGGCGGTTGTTCTTGCCACGGGTGGAGGACATAGAAGACTGAATTTGCCAGGCGAAGATCAATACACAGGGCGGGGAGTTTCCTACTGCGCCACATGCGATGGCCCTCTCTTCCGGAATAAGATACTGGCAGTTGTTGGCGGCGGTAATACCGCTGTGACTGAAGCGCTCTATCTCTCTGAGCTTACAGACACTATATATCTAATTCACCGTCGAGATCGTCTCAGAGCAGAACATATCATCCAACAGATGTTGTTCGATACTCATGTAGAAATCCTATGGGATACTGTTGTTAAGGAGTTCCGGGGAGACGAACAGCTTCTGAGAGAGATAGAGCTAGAAAACGTGAAGAATGGTGATAGAAGAACGCTAGAGGTTGATGGTGCATTTGTTGCACTGGGTTCGGATCCAGAGAGCAAACTCGCGAAACCATTGGGCGTTAAAATGAATAGCAGGGGTGAAATCTTTGCTGACGGAGAGCAAAAGACGAATATCCCTGGACTCTTCGCAGCGGGAGATGTGGTAGAATCTATGAAACAGATTGTGGTGGCTGCGGGACAGGGTGCCATCGCAGCGGATTCAGCATATAGGTATATCCGCGAAGTACCAAGAGGGCCGCTTTAATTCTGCATCAATGAATCGGTAGTACAATCTCCTACTTGGGGAAACGTTAATAACCGCTCTTCAGTCCGTGCCTCCTCGCGTGGAGCAGAAATGCTCAGCGATATCACATTTAGACGGGATGTCCGTATGAGAAGCGTCAAGATTGCGGCAGTAACCATAGCTGTTGCACTGATTGTGTTAACACTTATAGCACAGCCAGTTTCGGCAAATCCTACAACTCGAAGACAGTCCCTTAGGGGGTACATAGACGAGTATTATGACAGTGCTGAAGGAGGTTATACTCGCCCGGGATCTCAGACCTCATTTGTCGATTCAACATTTGGCGTCATATCAATTTTCGATGATTGGGACCTACTTGGAAGCAGACCACCCATCATTGATTTCCTCAAAGCCAAGAACTTCACACAGAAGCTTCACTGGACGCTAGTCAGTGAAACAACTGACAGATATGGAGGATTTGGAGAGTTTATTGCTGGGTCTGTCAACCAAAAGAACGCATATGATGGCATTAATCTATTTAATCTCTTGAGCCAGGATAGATTGAGTGACATTCCTAACATTCAGCAAATTGAATTCAATGGAACAGCGGCGCTTTATTGGATTAACCAGACCCAGACAGAAGCAGGAGGATTCTCTGACCAGGTTGGTGAGTCGCCCGACATGGTTTCAACGTTCTATGCCCTCAATTCTATGGAGATAGCACTGCAGACATCTGAGGAGGACACTTGGGAAAAGTGGCTATGGAACTCCACTGCGACTGCAGAGTGGATTCTTAGTTGCAGAATCGGAGATGGATTCAAGCTAAGTCCTGAATCGAATAT
>JBHLQK010000020.1:0-23154 GCA_048884925.1 Candidatus Thorarchaeota archaeon | reverse complement strand
CATTCGGATAGAGTAAGGCCACAACCAGGATATACACAATTGCCATCACTAGAAGCATTCCTGATGCTTGCATTATCGCGTCAAAGTCCATGACACGCATCGCATCTAGAATCGTGAGTAGTGATTCTTGAATTGGAATCATGATTATTGCATATATGGAGCCAATAATCAGCATGACTGCAAGGAGAGTTGGGAAACGCTCAAACGCAGAGCCGAACCCTGAACCCATCCCGGATTCCTGTCCAGTATAAGTCCTCAATGCAATGCTCACAGCTGCACCGAGTACAAGTATATTTAGAACAAAGCCGATCAACATCAAGACGCCGCCCACGCCTACAAAGGGACCAACGTCGCCAGGAGGAATTGGTCCATCAAGGAGCAAGAATGTGCCCCAAATAAATGAAACAGGTTCTGAGCCTAGGTATCCAATGTAAGGCAGATATTCTGGTCCGAAAACAAGGTACATTATTGTGCTGAATATGAAACTATAAATCACCGGCACCATCATGATGCCAATGTAAGCTGAGATTCTTTTAGCAAACAGGCTTAACACTGTTGAAACCTGTGTGCTCACTCCAATTGCATATTGGTCATCAACAGAAGTCGGTCTCTGATCGTCCTCGATTGCCAATTAGCCCACCTTTATGGCGAAGCACTTTCTGCACCTTATAATATCTCCGGACCTGGCTGATAAGACCTGCATTTCTTTCCACTATGCGGGCTTTGGACGAGCATCGGTTATCTCCATAAACTTCATCCCACCTGCTCTCTCAAGCAATTCCTCAAACGACAAAATGAAGACACTTGGGCTCACTTCAGTACTGATTTTGGTGATTCTTTGAATTTCAAGAATAAGGGATTCGTAGTTACCTACTGGGCCTCCCTTTGGAGCCACATAGAGATTCAGAACATCCATACTGTATGGATCACTCATGTCTTCCTTGGCAACCTCTATCTGCATCTCCTCAATCTCAGCCAGCCTAAGCAAATCTGACCTCAGTGCGGTTAAATTGACTGCTGCTCCCTTAATCTTCTTCTCTGCAAGACCCATGACTTCAATCTGAGTCTGAGCATCATTTGTCCTTCCAATATCCCAGAAGAAGGGCCCGTCTATCCCACAGCATGGGCATTTTCCACGTTCATTTTTCGAAGCCACATCTCCCAAAAGAAAGCCCTCAAAGACTGTCCCAGTGCTGTCGAGATGAAAGAGCAGTGTGTGACCCGGTTCATCTTCTCCCACAAACTCGTAGCTTCCGTCATCATTCAGTCTGACAAATTCCCATGACATCATAAGCGGAGACAGATTATGATAGGGCCCATTATATTCGCATTGCACTGCAAACGAAACTTTACTCTCTGATGAAGCATAGCCCCCTACAACTCTAACTTCTTTTGCTCCCTTCTCTGTGAGGGTCTGTGTAATATCTTCTGCGACGCGCGGATAGATTTTTTCTCCTGCCAATAAGACAACGACCTTCTCAGGAGCTTCATAATCATCATCTTCCTTCATTGCCCGAAAGAACCTGTTTCTGAGATAACTGGGCATTCCCGCAAAAGCATTGGATTTGAAAGTCTTCGCTAGCTCAACTAGCCTCTCACTTGGTATTGCTCCACCTGCACTTGTGGCGTTGTAGAATTTGCTAATCTGTTTAAGTCCAACATCAACTGCATGCCATCCTAGATGAGGTGCATATGGGAACAAGTTCATACTGGAAACCTCCCATCCCTCAGCGACAAAGGGGTCGATGGCAAGCTGACCGCATTTTGCGCTATTGCTTGCAAGTAGCTCATTGTCATATCTAGTCAGAAATACGGGAGAGGGCAACCCTGAGGCTCTTCCGGAACTCAGCCAATATTGAAGTGGAGAGTAGTTATAGGTCAGGCGTGCCTTCAGACGATCCATCGCAGCTGAAGCGCCAATCTTTAGCTTCACACGTGCGCCATTATTACGCAAGAAATTGTATTGCTTTTTATTGCCTGCTTCCTTTGAGTAATTCATCAGGTTGCGTATTATCTCAGCGGGGTCTCTTTCCGCCCCATCCACCTCAGACGGATTAAGTACGAATTCTCTAAGGTGATCCTTATAGTCAGTCTTCCTAACAAGAGGGACTTTGTACCTAGCCCAGTCCTCGATACAGGTGATATTGAAGGGATCTATGTGATTCTCTTTGAATAGCCGTCTGTAGTAGGGGTGGTTAGGCCATATCTGATATCGGATGAATGCTCGAAATTTCTGATCTTGCATTTGCTTGATTTCGCGATGGTTGGTCCTCTTCAACTCATTGAAAGTAAAAGTAGTCTTTGTCATGAATTGGCCTCCAACTCGGGAAAGACAAGAAGCAGAGCACCTATTCCATAAGATAAAAGTTGCGAGTTGTTGTCCAATAGAGTAATACACCCACTGAATAAGGGAACAAAGGAGAAACCCATAATAGTGCGGGCTACTTCATGCAATTGGCCCAAACCCTAAGGTCAAGGAGTGTTCAAGCTTTGTCTGAATCTGATGAGAAACTTCAGAGAGGAATCATAGAACTGGAGAAGGGGAATCACAAGAAGGCTTTTGGCGTTTTCAAAGATGTCTTCGAAGAAAGAAAAGAGAGATTTCTGCAGAGAGTCCAGGAAAACCCAAAGTCGCCCACCTTGATGCTCGAGTCCTTGCACATGATACATGCACTAGTATGGTTGCGAGTTGCAGAGGCGGGAATGGACAAGCAGAATGCGTTGGAACTCTACGGCAAAGCCGTTGGAACTGTCGAAGCTGCTAGAACAGCACTCGGACCTCTGGTCGGTGGGCTAGCTCAATGGGCGAAAGAACAGAACATCAAAGTGGTCTACAATAAGGCCCGAGGACTCCTTGCTGCAACCACTGATCTTGAAGAGATGGCCAAGAAGGAGCTTGAAGCTTATCGAAGAATGAAATAGACTACTGGTAATTCTCAAATGAAATTCAGCTCATTGGGTAATGGCTAGTCAAAAAGCCTTCCAGTCACACTAGTTAGGAGGGAATATACACTGATAACCGCATTTGTCAGCATGTCTGTTACGCCGGGCGATGATGAGAAAATCGTTAGAGAATTATTACGAGACAAGACGATCAAAGAAGCTTGGTTGACAATGGGTGAGTTTGATGTGCTTCTCGTGATGACGGGCAAGGATACTGAAGAAATCAATCAATACGTTAATGACAGAATTCGCGGAATAGAGGGAGTTATCCGAGTCGTTGTCACTTTCGGCATTCAATCAATCACACACGATGCTTAACTAACGATCTTTCATATGCTCCGACCATTTGTCAGAAGGAAATCGTGTTTTCATTAGTTCAAGTTCGGCGAGGAAACTTTTTTCGAGGTCAATCTCAAAGAAGTTTGCGAGCTGAATAAGAAGCGCCATAACCTGAGCGAATTCCCTAGCCAGTTCAGGCCGAGATGGTGCTTCATGTCCCAGACCAATGACCTTGTATCCCTCTTGGATAGTAATATGGCGGGATATCTCACCAAGTTCTTCAATGAGATGAGTGAAAACCAGGGATGCATTGAATTTATCCCACCCTCTCTCCTTCTCAAAATCCGATGCTATCTTTTGAATCGTACTGAGATCCACCTAAATCATCCTCCTTGTGATTTGAAGAACTTGAGCTCGAGCTTGATCCAGCGCATTATTGTTTGGTTCTTTGATTGAGCCGAGCTCGGCATTATCAGGAAGAGGTTCTCCTCCCAAGAACATAGCTTCGCTGACTATACCCATCATTTCGACAGGCGGAAGGACAGCACAAGGCAGCTTCATTCCAGTCACTACTGTAGGAATATTCGTGACAATAGTCCATATGCGACTCCCATCCGTGCATCTGCAAGTTGTGAGGTTCTTTGAGCCCTCCACATCCTTCGTCTGACTGATTTCCACAGCCAAGATATCGATGGCATGCGCTGGATCATCATTGGAATCCAGCAATCTCTGCTCAAATCCTTCTATAATGCCAAGAGCATAATGCACCTCTGCCAATATCAGTTTCTCATGGACCGAGTGGGATTTGTATGCTTGGGACTTAACTGCGGCTCTAAACAATCGAGAAAACTCAACTATAGCCTCTAAAAGATTCTTTGTTGCTTCGAGTTCAGCTAATGTTTTGGCATCAACATAGGAATACTTCACCTCATACAATAGAGTGCCTGCAGTCTTCAGTGATTCCGTCAATTTCGCGTATTCGATGTGCATACGAAGCTTCCTATTGCCAACGATTTCATTGAGTCTCCTCAACGCGTCCTCCAGCACAAGAACCCTAGCATCCTTTGCTGTGTCCAAGCTCTTTCACCAAGAAGAATCGTACAAGTGGTCTTGATAAAGTCCGTGCCCAACTAGTCTAGGAGACCACGAATAGTGATATAAGACTAAATTGGATAGGCGTTCACATAAAACACATACTCCGCACGAGGTGCTTGCATGATCCAAGCGTTGTTCATAATTGCAGAGAGCGGTCTATGCCTGATCAGTAAGACGTATGGAGCAGCGGAAGATGGAGGAATAGATGACAACCTAGTTGGTGGGTTCCTTCAGGCAGTTGGATCATTTGGCGAAGAGTTGCGTGGGGGCGGAGTTCTAGAAGACATGAGCTTCAAAGGATTCAAAATTGTCCTTTCAAGGCATGAAGGTTTTATGGTAGCAGGAATGATTGACCAAATCGATGATAGGATTTCTGCTAAGGCGGTTCTATCTGATGTCGGAAATGAGTTTAAGGAAGGATACCAGCACATCATCTCCAACTTTGATGGAAGCTTGGACCATTTTACAGGCTTCTACCCCAGAATTGATGAGATAACCAAAAATGGAACTGCCGCTGAGAAACGTGTGATTGTTCCTGTACTGAAAGGCAAGGTTTCTCCGATGCTAGTAAGGCTTGGTCAGATGACTCAAACTGTATTTGATGTGGCCAAGAAGTGTCAAGGTAAATTGACCACCAACGACATTGCCTATGAACTCAAGATGTCACTCAAGGAAGTTGTAAAATCTCTGCATACTCTTGAAGATATGGACATGCTTGAGTGGAAAGAGGTAGGGTAATACCCCAAGATTGTTCCTGGTAATGGACAAGCTCGTTATTGGGTCTGACCCCATTCGTTTCCAATTGCTATGAGTATCAGACCAATTATAATCAGTCCTGGGGCTAAAATGCCAGGAATAGTATATGATCCCGCAAAGACTACCTCTGCTAGTGCATGACGGGCAGCATGAATGACTCTCCCTGCAAATAAGACGAAGAAGCCAAATCCCAGCATGAAATTGGAGCGTCTCAGAATGCCGCCCGACTGCCAGGCTAAGTACCAGAATAGCAGTGGAATGAATAGTGCATAAACAGCACCAGCGCCACCTGATAGAATCTGACGGTCCAGTTCAGCTAACGGGACTAATGCCAATACAATTCCAATTAATACAGCCGGAATAGCGAAGAGAATCTCAGCCCACCGCTTTCCAAATATCATGAATGCTGCTGTCGCAGAAAGGATTGCAAGTGCCATCCATTGGAAGAAAGCTCCCACACTAAGCCAAGGAGCGGGATCTGAGAGCAATACTGAGAATTGCGTGTCCAAACCACCATAGAGAGATGTTATGTCCGCATAGAAGTCTCCAACGAAGTAGAAACATCGTCCGATGGCGAGCAAGAGGAAGAATAGAGCCATTGCAAGCTGGAACGGATTCCTTGTCTTCTTGTATCTAAAGAAGAGAAAGAAGATGAAGATGAAGAAATAGTACCCAACTACAAGGAACCAAAGCCCTATGTGCGCTTCTCTGATTGCCATATCAATGGTCTGTAACATCTTACTAGCTCCATTGGCTTCTGGATAACATTAGTACGGTTCTGTTTGCTTCCCAATAAATAAGTGTATTCTGCTCCATCAATGAGCTCTTGAGAACATTAGGCCTGCGATACATCAGAAACACATCCCAAACATACACAAAGGCAACCTCTATATTAGACATGGACGAGCTCATGTCGGTGGTCCTTTGAGTTCCGAACGACCTTGGAAGCTGAAAAACGAAGATGGTACGCTCATAGAGTTCAAAGACATTCGTCGCAAAGTAGGTAATCAGATTATACGCGCATATCTGCTTGAGAACGCTATGTCGACGAACCGCATTGAGCGAATCAAGGCAACGCTTAGGGGACCTAAGAACGAGTTTAAGGACTTCGATGACTTCTTCGTGTTGAGTGCATCACTTGAAGGCAATCTCAAGATACTTGTCGAGGCTAATGTGTATCATAATTTGAGAATTGTTGGCACTGATAGTGATAAACTGTCGAACATGAATCCAGACCAAATAATTAAATTATTCACACAGGTTCTTGATGATCTAGAGGGCCATGACACCGTGTTAATGGTCAGTGAAAACTCGAAAGTAAATGCCAATAGGGGATGATGAATCTGTTTAAGAGATACGCGAAATGTCCTGTCTGTGACGAGAGAACTGTTCTATCAGTGCCTCCCAATGTCATGAAAAAGGCAAAGAGATTCCCCTTCACAATCAAAGTTATTCACGAGGACCATCATTTCTACATCAACATTGATTCTCAGGCATCTATCACCGATATCCTAAGGCCCGAGCTTGTGGAGTAATCATCCAATATATCGGTCGCTTGGCCGATCTCCTGCATCCTCAGATGATTCGCGCTGAGAGATTTCTTTCTTTGCCCACTCGATAAAATCGATAACTTTCGTGACGTCATCTTCCAGAATTTCAAAGGAGGCTTTGATTTCAAGAAAGGAGCCAATCTTCTCTAGCACAGTTCTTGCTGCCCTGTAGTCCATTTTAATCATCCCGAGGGTTTCTCCAAGTAGGCAAGCTCCTTTCATATCATACATCGAGGCAGCCCATGCAGGGATAAACCCATTAGCTCCGTTCACCACGCCCTCTTCGGTTGCCACTGTTCCACCCATCCTGGAGATTGCGCCAAGCAACTCAGATGAGCTGGCAGAGATGAAGACACGAGGCGGCTGCGGATACGACTCGAAGAACTCCTGATAGCTAGTTTCATAGGCAGCCAATGCATAGACCTCTTTCACTCCGAGCCCGGTGAATTCTTGGACAACAAAATCAGCGTACTCGAATACTCCACGTCCAGATGCTGGCTGAAAATCCGCTGAAAGAAGTATGATGTCATGAGGCTCATCTGGGGCTGCACGATAAAGCATTAATGAGCTCTTAGGGAAGTTGGCGATTCCGTCTTTTACAAAGACGCGAGGGGGAAAGTCATCTGAGAAGAAATCCATCAAAGGCTGTGCTTGAAGAACTGCTGCCAAAGTGTCAATCGCAATCCTTCCAACATTTGCAATACCTGGCAGTCCCAAAACTGCAACAGGATTCTTCAATGTAGACCCGTCGACGTCAATATATCGCCTTGTATACATTTTCATGCTTCCTACATCTAATAGCTGTAGGTCAAACGCATTAAGTCCTATCGGTACTGGTATTATAGACTATAGAAAGTCAACGCATTATTCGTAGTCACTTCTGCAATATGCTCTTCAGGCAGATCAAGCAATTTGGCAAGAGATTGACAACCAAATGTGAGGTTAGCAGGTTCATTTCTGCTTTCTATAGGTGAAAGATATGGACCATCAGTTTCTAGAAGAATCTGGTCCAGTGGCATGACCTTCCCTGCTTCAGATCTACTCTTGTATTTGGCAAAATTGGCAGGAAGTGTTATACTCCAACCATTGTCAGAAATTCGCTTTGTTACCTCTGTTGGGCCATCATAGCAGTGCATCAGGACTCTGACTGCGGAATGCTTTTCCAATATCTCAGTGGCACGAGCTTCGGCTTTCCGGGAGTGAATAACTAAGGGCAGCTTGAGTTCATTGGCTAGGTCAATGAATAACTTAAACAGTGGTTCTTGCGCTTTCCGTTGATTTTGATCTTTCACCCAATGATAATCCAGACCCACCTCTCCAACTGCTACAATCTCTGCAGAATACTTCCGGATAAGCGAGATTATCTTCAGTGCCTCATCCTCGGTGAGTCGAGATGCTTGAGAACCAGCAGTGTGGTAGAGATACTTACTATGCTTCTTCACTATCCCCAGTGTTCTTCGAAATGATCCAGGTCCAATTGATGAAGTCACCATTCCAATGAGGCCAGCCTTTTTCGCTCTGCTGATGACTTGTTCTCTATCATTTTGGAAATGCTTCATGTCGATGTGAGTATGAGCATCGAATAAACGCATTCTTCCAGTTTCGCTCCTTGCTATCAAAGCCGTACTAGATTCTTTTTAATCGCATGACATAAGTAATGGTATTGGGGACAATCTATGTCTGAGGATGTCCACGAACGCCTACGAGAAAAAACACTGCATATTGCACACCTCCAACAGCAACTAGGGGCTCTGCAGGCTCAACTTGATGGAACTCGTCGCAGAGCCAGTGAAACAAACACCAAAATAGACGCTTTAGAAGGCCTGATTTCAGAAAAAGACGCAGAGAATCATATGCTGCGTACAGAGTTGGATCGCACAAAGGGAGCCTTGGATGCAGTAGGCAAGGAGATTCGAGGAATCCGTGCAGAACAGACACAACAGATGGCAAGTATCAAGCCTAGTGATGATGAATACACACTCAAGGAGCAGCTATCTGACGCCAATAGGCAAATTGAATTACTAAGGGAGGATATCAAATCCTTGTCAGAGGCGGCATCAGCTGTACTCAAGAATGAGCCGGGTGGTCTAGACCATCTTCGAGATGCAATCATGCATGTGGGAGACCCAAGATTCAAGATAATCAACATAGTATATGATAGGAGGTCCGTAAGAATAGAGGAATTGGCGTCCAATTTGCTCATTGATGTCGCACAGGCTTTGGCCATCGTAGATGAACTCCAAGCAGCAGGTGAGATCGAAATTCGAGATGGCAATACTGTGATACCTGGAGAAAATTATCGAGTGGCCAAGATTCCAGTTGAGGAGTGGAAATCTTGGGACCCACCCGACATTTTCGACTCGCTTGAGGATATTGTGGGAAAGACCGAAGGTCACGAGTTAGTCGCAAAAGCGATTGAGGCGGCAGTTGACATTATTGAACAAAAACTCGCCCGTGGTGGTGCTTTGGTCTTTCAGATGAGAAAAACAGCCAATTTGTGGAAGAAAGGCGGTAGCAACATAGAGGAACTTCAATATACGATCAGAGAATGGAAGGGCCGTGCGATGTCGCTCGGTTAGTCCTCGGTTCCCTTCTTAATGGCTTCTTTGACATATGCTCCGAAATCAGAGGTTTCACCATCTCTTTGAATTCGAATCTTAGGTTCTTCTCCCCTGACTTGGCGCTCAATGTAACGAATATCCAATTGACTCATAGTCTGTCGATATCCTCGGTACACAATTAGATAGAGAATGATTTCTTCCACCTGGCTGCTAACACCCTCATTGTGCGCTTTAAGTTCGGTAAGATATGATATCGCATCCGATGTGAGAAATCTCTTCAGGAGCTTTGCCCTCTCTACACCTACCTTCTCTTCCTGTTGCCGTGCAGCTTGGAGTTGTTTCTCACGCTTAATCATACTAGCCATTTTCTTACGCCGAATAATTGCTAAGTCAGGGTCGTCGTCAGTCAGAGTACAAACCTCAGTTCCAAAGCCGTATAGAAGTACAGTTAAGCATAACGATACAACTAGAAGTCCTTTTTAGGCGTGATTCTGTGTAGACGTTTGACTGGAAGCATATGAAGCTATGAGGTTTGCGTTAATTGACTGTACAAGAAGTATGCAAATGGCTTGCGGACTCAAAAACAGGCAACACATGTAGACTGAGAAATGTGGCACTCGCCAGGGGAGAGGTAGCTGCTAAATGCACAAAAGCAGATTTGGCGGTCATATGCGTAGATGCATACACCGCTCTCTCCAAAGGGCTTGAGTCATTGAAGTTGAATAGTACAGACTCGTTCCTATGGCTAGTTGATTCAGCTAATCAATTCGAGAACTTAGGAGAAACTGACAATGCAATTATGGCTGCAATCAAAGCTATTGATTTTGCAGCTAAGATGAATCTGATTGAAAGAGGGTATGAGATATTCAGGTATGCTAGAAATATGCTCGAAAATGGTGCGGCAAATAAGGACCCATCTCTGGCAAGCCCAATGATGAAGCAGACGCTAGTGAAGAGTGGAGAGAGAATCATAGACGCTGCTAGAAAAATCGCTGTGGGATCACCAGTGGCAGACATGCAGGCTGAGTTAAAGGCTGGCATCATCGGCGGTTTTAGCCTGAAAAAGACTGAGCAAGCTGTCAAGGATGAAGAGAAGGACAAATTGGTAATCAGTCATGGCAGGTCGCTCTATGAAAAGAAAGCTTCAGAATACAAGGAAGGAGCTGATACCTATTTAGCTTCGGGAATAAAGCAAAATGCCATTACATTCTCGTGTCTGGGTGCTCTAGCAGACCTTATGTTGGGGAAACCAAAGGATGGCCTATTATATCTGACACAATTCACAGACGAATCAGGAATCAAAGAAGAGTTCAATAACCACCCCTGCTTTCAATGGACTAGGCTAGTCTTCAAGGGGCTCATCAGCAGGGACCAAGATGCACTTGTAGAAGCTAATAAGATATTCCTCAATATTCCCTGGAGTTTCAGGGATGACCACGAATTTGCTCGAAGGGCGATGGAATCAGTCGAACGAAGAATCACTCAGTAATTCGGAATCTGGCGATAAAGAATCCGTTTGAGTTGTGTCGGTGAGGGGAGAGTCTGATTACCTTGTCAGAACAATCAAATCCTGAATATCCCGGGGACCCAACAAGGGGCATCTCCAGGAGTTCGATAGGATGACGAGTCATTGCCGAGTCAATTTGTGATTCGCCTTCGTGAGGCAGAAGAGAACAAGTCGCATAGACTATCTCAGTTCCCGGCTTGTCAGAGTAGGCGTTAAGGATGCCATCCAGTATCTTGTTCTGAATAGACATAAGACTCATGAGTGATTCCTTATTGAGTCGCCATTTGAAGGATGGATGGCTGCGAAGAATGCCAGTAGAGGTGCATGGAGCATCGATGAGGATTTTATCTGCATCTGAGATTGGTGCTGTAATGGCATCCGCTTCCATGAATTCAACAGATTCACAGCCAATCTTTGAACATCGGATTTTCATATTCTTTAGCCTGCTTGTACTGATGTCGGTAGCAACAAGATGACCCTCTCCTTTCATGAGCTCCCAAAGAAGATGGGTCTTCATGCCTGGTGCAGCGCAAGCATCCCAAACCTTGAGTCCAGGCTTTGGGGCTAGAGCATGCCCGACAGCCACACTTCCTTTATCCTGGACTATAATGCGACCATTCTTGAATTCCTTAGAATCAAAGAGAGCTGAAATGCCGCTAACCAGTCTGAATAGATTAGGTAGTTCTTTGACAGACTCCAACACAATCTCTTGGCCTTCCAGTAGGGAGATGACTTCTTCATGATGAGCCAGCAGTGTGTTCACGCGGAGGAAATAGTCCCTAGGACCGTTGTTATATTTCATCAGTTCTTGTGCTTCGTCAACTCCCAGATGTTCAAGGAGGGTTTCAACAATGAAGGTTGGGTGAGAGAGCTTGATTCCGATTGCATTCGATGAACTCATATTCTTGGTCCTCCTGTCAAGATCTATTTTGATTGCTTGATTTACAGTGTCTGATAGACCAGATGAATCAAGCATCTCTAAAGCTGTGCTACTTAGGGGAGTCTTGAGCCACCGTTGCTGATAGATAGCGAAACGAAGAAGGCTCTGATCTGCAATTGTAAAATCAGAGAGGTTTCTCTTGCCCAAAGCGCGAATGGCTATGTAATTAATCGTGTTGAGAAATCTAATAATTCCTAGAACTCGAGATTGAACATAACCACGTGTCTGCAAATCTTCTGAATTATCGGATCCTGAAATTCGCAACAGCTCTCGCATTGTTCTGGTGGTCGTGCTGTACTCCGACAAGAGACCGATTATCTGTTGTAGGACTGCTGGATCATCCGATATGGTGTTGATTGCTGAACACATCTCCTATGTTATAGAATATGGCAAGAGAATTTCCAATTCAAGCTTTTGAAAGGATACTCGAAGAAACAGGAACGCCTATGGAGAAGCGCTTAAATCCCCCCAATCTAGGCCAATTCATCAAGTGGGACCAACCAGCTCCCAACAGGCGCAGGGCGGCAAAAGACATGCAAATGTTCGGTCATCTCATCAAGGGCGAAATTGTACAATCAGATGACAGTAAGACTGCCATCTTTCCTGACATGAACCGGGCTATCGAAGACCCACGCATTCTATATGCAATGGCCTTGAAGGAGCAGGGGTCTCTTGGGAGGCTGGCAGCTCGATATTTCAGTGGGAAACTTCCAGACAGGTCACCCGAGATGCGATTGCTGAAAGACTACATCCGGATACACGGTTATCCTTCTGCAACAAAGGATGAGATAGAAGGCCTCTACTTTGCAGAATACGCAATTGGCGGAGCTCGAGAGGCGGCCGAAGCATGCAATGAGGCATATAGAATTCGCAGATTGATGCATAGGGAGCTTGATGATAAGGGAGGAGGGATTTCCTTACATGAACGTGCGGAGAGCCTCATTCATGTGAGCCAAGTGCTCTGGAAGAACTATGATGTGTTCAAGAGTATTGGAATAGCAGAAGGCACACCTGTAAACCTTTTCGACTGGCAGACGAAAGGTGTGTTCAACACTCTGTACAAGGAGCACATCGAATATGCAACAGGCAGGATATCTCCAGAAGAGATTCCGTGTGCGGTATCAGGAGAGAGAACCATCCTGAGCCGGTTTCCCTATGGTGCTGTAGGAGTTTTTCCACCATACAATGCTGCAATTGGACTAGGAGGCATGGCAATCATCTCAAGCTTCTGGGCAGGCAATGCAACCGTCACCAGAACTCCATCTAAGATGCCCCTTACAAATATGCAGCTCGCTTATGCCCTAACAGATGCGATGAGAGAATTAGATTTCCCCACGAGTGCAGTCCAGTCCGTAATTGGCCCAGCTCGCGAAATAGCTGACTACATGATTAATAGATCACCACTCAACGCTATGGTCTATTATGGTGATTCTGATGTTGGGCTTAGTCTTATGGCTCAAGCAGTGAAACGAGGAATGCACTTTGTTCCCGAACTTGCAGGAAGTGGAGCGAGTCTTGTATGGAAAGATGTTGACATCGATAAAGTTGCGAGCTACGTGACTAATGCACGCTTCTTTGGTTCAGGACAAACGTGCTTTGCAGCCAAACGTCTGTTCCTGCATGAATCCATCTATGACGATTTCATTGCAGCCCTCGTTGAGAAGAGCGAGCAGCTTAGAGTCGGGTTGCCAGAGGATTCGAAGACAGATTTGCCGATAGTTGGAACTCGTGCACTCTATCAGATCATTGATATGATTGAGGAGGCACTGAAGAGTGGTGCAAATCTCGAGGCTGGGGGTTTTAGACTGAACGCGCAGGGTGAACGTGATGATGCCGGGCTTTTCTATAAGCCTACAATTCTGACCAATGTGTCGCTTGACTGCAAGATGTGGTATCAAGAAACGTTTGGTCCGGTCTTTCCAATTATGAAAATCAGTTCATTCGAGCAAGCTATAGCCCAAGCCAACAATTCACGATATGGACTCCGCACCTCCGTGTATAGCGATGACCCCGATATTTGGCATCGTTTCTTTGACGAGATTGACGCACCAGGCGTGGCAATCAACACTGATCATCTACACTTCGATAGCTTCTACCCCCACCTTGGTGGACTAAAAGCCAGCGGAATCAATGGCGGGAAGTATTTCTATGAGATACTCACGTATCTGAAATACCGTCACTTTCCTGCATAGGTGCACAATGGACCGGGAAATTAGAGAGGCCGCTCGTACATCTGAACAAGCATGCCCTCTATTTGCTCATATGGTTCACCCCAGGGTCGAAACCCGAATTTCTCCATGAGCCGCTCGCTTGCTTCTTGGCCCACAAGAATATTGCAATAGTTTCGTTTGCATCCATGAGCCCGGCCATACTCTGCAAACTGAATGTACATTGCAGAAGCTAATCCACTAGTCCTACATGCAGGAATGACAGTCTGATGCTCTCCGAAGAGACCTTTGTCTGTGATCTTCGCTTTGTAAAGACCAACAATCCGACCCTGAAGCCGGCTGCCAAAATAGTGATAGCCATTATTCATATCTTCAAGGACTTGCTCTGGAGTATACATTCGTTTCTTTCGCCAAGTTTCTGGGTACTCCTGAGCTTGAGCCCAGACATGCTTGAAAAGACCTGAGATCTCTCCTGCATCCTCCTCAACGAGTTCAACGACTCTAATCTCTTCTTCAGGTATTTCTGTCATGGATAGCCAGTATCGGAATGGTTCAGCCCGACATAAACTTCTGTGTATGTAACGAAAATTCAGGTTTTGCTCGCGGCCCAATCGTATGCTTCTTGAATTGGTGTACATCCTCCGCAACGATGACAGCCAGCCATTGTTTGACTTGGATTGATATCCCATTGATATAGAGCATTGCCTACTTCTTTGTAGAGCTTCATTGATTCCTCGAGCTTGCCAACATATGTTGGAATAAAGTCGGCTAACTGACTGCCCGGAGCTGGTCGAAATGGAGCCACTATTGGCACCACGCCATCCTCCGCGAGCTCGTCGGCTAAGCTAATTGTCTTGCTCACTTGTTCTCCCAATCCATACAAGATGAAGGTGCTCACGTTTCCTCTGCCAAAGTAATCCAATGCATATTGCCAGCTTTCGCGGTAAAGGTCAAGTGAGCCACCTTCGTACTTGCCTGGACACATTTCCTTTCTAACTGCATCGTCAGCGCTTTCAATGTGCATGCCAATCGCATTCGCTCCGGCCCTAGAAATCTCCTTAATTATCTCTTTGTTAAAAGAAGGTTCAATCTGCACGCCGATTGGCAAATCGCTAACTTTGCGAATTGCTTTAATGATTGAAATAAGTCGTTCCCCGCCCATGTCAGGGACATCAGGAGTGCCGGTTGTGAGAAGGATATCCGTAATAATGCCATCCTGTTCAGCTGCACGCACAACCTCTGCCATTTGTTCTGGCGCTTTATCGAGTACAGTATCACCTCTGAGATGTGATGTAGGTATAGTGCAAAACTTACATTGTGTGCCGCATTCCCAATATTTGCATGCCTGATAGACTGTTGTTGCAAGTGTACTGTCGCAATGAAGTAATGCTATCTGGCGATATGAAATTCCATCAGATGTCTTCCCTTTCAGAAACTTGGGCCGAGGGACAGCTCGGATCTCAACGCCATTGTACTTCCATAACTCAGGATTTTCTGTTGGCTCGAGTAATTGAGCACCGAATCGCCTGCCCATCTCTCCTCTGCGTATAGGTATTCCGCAAGGCCGTCCATTTGGCAGGACAAAATATCTACCACCTACGGGACCAGCGCCTCCTTTTCTGCCCGAGGATTCACTCTCGGGGAGTGTAGCACCTTCAGTGAGAAGGCGGATTTTAAGACGGAGGATATCTTCGGCATCCATTTTGTTCATGTCCAATGTAGTATGCGCCTTAATTTGTCTTCACTTGTGTACCTTCTCACCATCTAAAGCCATCATGACGAGCTCAGGAAGGTCCACAACTATCATCTCGTCATCGGACTGAGCTGCTAGCAGATTCTTGCAAAAAGGACATGCAGTCACAAGAACATCAGCAGCTATGTCCCTAGCTTGACGAACGCGTTCAGCTCCAATCAACTTGGCTTTCTCTGGCCATAGAAGCCTCATTCCAGCACCATTGCCACAGCACATAGCATTTTCAGCATGACGCTCCATTTCGACAATGTCTCTACCGGTGACTGCTCGTATTACATTGCGAGGCGCATCATAGATCCCCATATGCCTGCCCAAATGACATGGGTCATGGTATGTAACTTTCCCTTCAATATTCGCAGTCTTCAAGTGATTAATCCGAGCGTATAAAAACTCGCTGAGGTGTTTCACTGGCACCTCGAGTTTTAGTCCATACGATGCGTAGTCGTTTCTCAGAACTCGAAGGCAGCCCGGACAGGTTGTGACTATTTCTTCAACATCAAGGGAGTTTAGGACTTCTACATTATGACGCGCTTGCTTGAGAGCTTCTTCAATAAAACCCGTTCTAAGCAATGGGGAGCCGCAACACCACTCATCAGGGAGCACAACATCCAAACCCAACGAAGATAGGAGTTTGACAGTGCTCCCCATAATATCCTTCTCTCTATATGCTGAAGTGCATCCAGTGAAGTAGGCAATCCTCTTTCCATTAGTCGAAGGAACATTAGCCCAATTGCTCCTTTCGCCGTGAGGCTCGCCAAATGGATTATGATGTTCCATCACATTCGATACCATTGAATTCAGGCCAACAGGGTGCTTTCCATCCTGCACAATCCTAGTTCGATATTGCTCCACTATCTCTGCTATGTCAATCTCAGGCAAACACCAAGTCAAACAATGTGTGCATTCTAGACATTGGTACAAGACCTCAATTCCTCTTTCATCCAAATGTCTAGTTCCAATGATTTCTTGATGGATTAATAGAGCTCGTCCATGAGGTGTTGGCGAGTCGGATCGCCACGCAAAGAAGGTAGGGCAAACGTGTCTGCACATTTTTGGGCAAGCGCTACACATCCGAACCAGACTCGGGATTACTTCTGGCTCAATCACTTTCGTACCCCCAATCCGAGCTTTCCGGGATTCATTATCCCATTAGGATCAAGAACCTTCTTGATGCGCTTTAGAACATCAAAAGCGGATCCCATCTCGCCTTCGGTATAGGTCGTTCTCGACAAACCGACTCCATGTTGATGGCTCATAGTGCCACCCTCTTTAAGACATGCAGCTACGCCATCATCCCATATTCTTCGATAGGTAGCCCAAGCGGTTTCTGCATCAGGCTGATTTGTGTAGAAAATCATGTAGATGCTGCCGCCATTTTGATACATATGAGAAAAGTGAGACAATACAATCGCATTATGTGCTTCCATCGCAGCCTTCATCGCATGGTAGACATTCTCCAATTTGTCATAGGTTGCCACAATGTCAATTGTGTCACCTATAGCGTATCCAGACGTGGTGAAACTATTTGGATAGTACATATCATATCGGTGTTCCCACCACCTCTTTGAAGGCCCCTCACCGTAGTCCTTGGCTCCGTGTGATAGACATATCTCTACAGATTTCGCCTCCGCCAGATTGTTTTCAGCATGAGTGCCATCAAATCCCAGCATCAACATACAATCACCATCATCAACATCGAAATGATTTGCAACGAACATTGCGGTGTCAATTGGATCGTAGAGACGAACTAGCGATGGTGTCGTGTGTCGGAAGATTCGTCTAATTGCTGTAAGTCCGCTGTGCACGTCTTTCAACGCCATACTTCTAAATCGGCGCTCCTCTGGTATTGGAAACATACGCAGGGTCGCTTCTGTAATGACACCAAGAGTACCCTCAGAACCGATAAAGATCTGTCTTAAATCAGGTCCAACAGAATGCCTGGGAACAGCTTTTGTACTAATCACACTGCCATCAGCCAATACAACCTCGAGTCCGAGAGTCAAGTCCTCAATCTTTCCATATAGGGATGAGAGTGATCCTCCCGATCGTGTCGCAATAAAACCTCCAACGTTTGATGCTCTAAGGGACGTTGGAGTATGTCCCATTGTATAGCCATGGCGATTTACGGCTTCTTCCAAATCAATTCCAACGACACCAGATTGTACTCTGACTAAGAGGGATTCATGGTCAATGCTGAGAATCTTATCCATCCGTTTAAGGTCGAGCTGCATTCCCCCATATATTGGAAGGGTTCCACCACATATTCCTGCTCCACCTCCCACAGGAATTACTGGAATCTTCATCTCATTTGCTATCATCAGCACTTGAGAAACTTCCTCAGTGGATACAGGAAAGACGATTAGATCTGCAAGCGGTAGAGCTTCGCCAGCACGAATCTTTGCCTCACTAAGGGGCCACGCATCATGAGCATTAAGAATCACATCAGTTGTTTGAGTTGTAACGTTATCAGATCCTACAATGGATTCTATCCGCTTCACAAGCTTAGTCCTAACCTTAGCGTCCAACATTCACCCCTCACTTTTTAGGCAGTCTTTTTGCGATGAAGACCATGAGGTCGTCTACCTCAACCGAACTTCCGTTTCTGAACAAGTTATCCTCAATCTGTGCAGTACAGAGGGGGCAAGGTGCCACCATTCTGTCTGCTCCCGTCTTGTTAATGGCAATCAAATTCTCCTGAACAACTGCATCTGCGACATCCTTTGAATGATATGCTACCAAACCTCCACCTCCGCAGCATGAGTCCTCGGCTTCTGATATGACGACCTTTACACCGTCAATAACTTTGAGAATTTCGATTGCATCCTCCATTGTTCGACGAGATGTGTGCCTAATGAGATGACAAGGATCATGTACAGTCACTATGATATCACTAAATTCGCTGGTAGAACCAAGAGCTTCACTTAGGTGATCGAGTCCAACCTCTTCAGCCAGATACTCAACCATGTGATAGACTGGAATATCCCAATTGTCACGTAGGCTGATTTCAGAGAGCCTGGATGTACAGCCTGCACAAGTTGTCACGACTTTCTTGATTCCAACCGCTTCAATTTTCTCCTTGAGTAGCGCGGAGAGTTTCCGGGAGGTTTCATCATCACCCATGAGTTCGGATGGCAAGCCACAACAGCTCATTTCATCAAGTAGTGTATAGTCAACATCAAAGGAGCTGAGAACCACCTTTGCTGCCTCTCTTACCTCTTGAGATCGCTCTTCAGCTTGGCAGCCAGGATAGAATAGGACCTCGGCTCCTATTTTGATAATATCCTCCACGTAGGGAATTCCCAAACGTTCAAGTCGTACATCACGACTCTGCACCTTCTCTTCAGGGTCTTCCCACGGCTCGAATGCTAGGTTATGTTCCAAAATGATTTCGCGGACCAAATGGAGGCCTTTCGGAACTAAGTCAGGACGATGCTCGAAGATTCTTGCTCTAACAAGATTGACCACTTCGGGAACATTGACGTTCTTTGGACAGACTTCTCTGCAAGTCCCGCAACCTGTGCAGAGATACACCTTATCCGCTGTGGACCAGAACTCCGGAGGAGAACGACTGAGTTCTACAGCTATGCTTCTTGGTCCTGTGAAGCGATCAACTCCAACTGCAGCGACAACAGGACAATGGTTGATACAGAGACCACAGTTGATGCAATCTTCGACTGAATGAACAGTTTTAATTTCATCCTTGCGATAAGGAGTGATTCGTTCTTTCTTGAGGGTATGCTTCACGAACTCAAATGCCTCTTCTTCTGTCACCTAAATCGCCTCCTTTACCATTTTCGCTGCATTTCGACCTGCAGCAAGACCTGTGTTCAAGGCAACACCTAATCCATTCTTTTCCATTGAGTAGTTGTATTTGGCCAGAATCGACCCAGCACAATAGAGATTCTTGGCATGTTCAATACCGTCGGCATCGATTGGCCGGAAATCCATATCAACAGCCAAACCAGCAGCAAAAAGGGCATGACCATCTGGAGAAAGCGAGAAAATGTTTGTATGGTTTGCAGGACGTGCATCCTCTGCCGAGTAAAGACTAGAAGTAACTGGCATTATATTGAACAAAGTTTCTCTGATGCCAGTTTCGTCAGCTTCTAGTCCGCCTCCTATAAATTTCCCGGGAGCAAGTACGATTGTCTTGGGAGAAATGGTAACTTCTCGACGAGGGCTCCGGGCGACGATACTCCTAACCATATCATTCTTGATAATGGCAGATTTAGCTTGATGTCCAATGAGAAGTGTTCCTCCAGCTTTCTTGAATACTCTGTCCATCGCTCTTTGAAGTCTGAATCCTGGGACAGAGGGGGGCAGCGAAATAAGCTCAAAAACCTCTACTCCGAGCTCCTTCCGTATCTGAGCCCGATTCCGTGATGCCTGTTCAATGCCAAGAACTGGCGGTACTGCAACATGAGTGGCACCTAGTTGGTCCACGTGTGTCTTTAGGGCAGTAGAAAGATTATCTACAGACTCTTCATGGTCAAAGTGCCTGGCGAGTTCTATTGATGATATATTGTATGGCTTCCCAAATGGGGCAATTCTCACCTCGCAGTGCCCTATCTTGTGGGGCGACATACCAGTACGTAGCTGGTTCTCGAGATATGCTCTCATGGCTGACTGCGCATCGAATTCAGAATGCCCAGAAAACCCAGCGAAGATGAGTACATTATCGGGGTCGGCGCTCAGAGTATCAGACCACATCGTTTCTTGGAGCAGACATGTTGGTTTTGTAGTTCCTAAGGCGGTTATTGGAAATATATTCCTATCAAAATCGCCAACAAGAGCGGCGCAAGATCCAGCTAATCGCTCCTTCAACCAAGATATCGATTCACTCACATGGGCAATCACGTATTCAATTGACTTGTCGGCTTCCGCCTTTAATCCAATTATTCCGTATGGATGAAATGGATATAAACTCAAGATTACACGTAATCCGTCAATAGGGGTTTTGAAAGGCACTTCAATCTCGGGGAAATACTCCTTGATGGCAAGACCCTCAGGCGGATATCCTGCGATATCTATGGCACCAGATGAATATGCCGTGGCACTCTGACCAGTTCTTATCACTAGGACTTCAAGACCATTCTCAGCTGCGATTGTTCCCGCCACAATGCCAGCCATTCCGCCGCCTATGACCAGGACATCTGGAGTAGCGTTCATCTAGGTCGCATCCTCCCAAGGTTTTGGATTGTATTCGGTTTCTATCTGGTCAAGATTGCCAACACATGCATAGAGTCCTTGTGCAACTTCCTCCTGGGCAAGCTGAACTCCTCTCATAGGAGGCCTAATCCCTTTCCAACGTTCAGCCCGGAAGTCCAATATATCCAATAGATAATCTTCTCCGGTCAAATCGAGTTCATCAGCCAGAATCGCTGCCGCTTTGTATGTGCAAAAGGTTCCTTGGCAGGGTCCTGTTCCGAGTCGCACGCGCCGCCTAAGATCATTCAATGTCTGAGGAAACTCATTCCTTATGGAGTATCGAATCTCAGCCTCAATCACAGGTTCACATGTACATACTGTAGTTCTCCATTCTGAGTGCTCCTTAATAAGGTCGAGAACCTCAATCATCTGGGTTCCACGACGAGCCCTCATCCTCTCCATTGCATGCCGAGAGAGATTATAGTCCTTTGCAAGTGAGAGGACATCTACATCAGATTCCATTCCTGGGAGAGGCAATTCCTGCGTGGTGCATTTTGCGTCAATATTCAGCTTTTGACAGATTAGATCTGTGGCTGCCTCAGCCATATGCCTACACATGACAAGCTTTCCGCCTGTGAAACTTACCATACCTGAGATACCATCAGACTCATGATCAATCACTTCATATCCTCTTGTGACCTTACCCTCTGGCACCTTCCAGGTAGGCACAAGAGGTCTCACTCCCTCCATTGTACGGATTATTCGAGCCTCTCTTATTGAGGGAATTACCCATTCCATGCTTTTCAATAGGTATTCGATTTCATCGTGTGTTGCGACAAGGGTATCAGGGTCCTCCCATGTATCAAGAGCTGTTGTTCCAAGCAGAGTGGTGTTCTCATGTGGGAATAGGTAAATCATGCGTCCATCCACCGCTTTCGCAATAATCCCCACATTTACAACTCTCCTATCTAGGATTACATGAGCTCCCTTATTCAGGCGCAGGTCAAGTTTAGCTCCAGCTAGTGCAGCGAGAGTATGAGCCCAAGGACCTCCTGCATTAATGACGGTCTTTGTGGCTGCGCTTTCGATTTCACCTGTTATGCGATTATAGTATGTGACACTCTCGATGGCACCATCCCTCGTAACAATGTCAACAACTTCAGAGTAGGTTTTGATTACAGCACCGTTCTCTCGTGCATCGAGCGCTTGAAGAAGACAAAGCCTGAATGGATCAATGAAGTATTCCTCAAAATACATGCTCGAGATTAAATCTGGATTCAGAAGCGGCTCGATTTCAAGGGCATCCTCAGGCTCAAGGAAAAGCACTGGTGGGACATCCCGAGATTCAGCCCGTTTTGAGTATTCGGCAGCGAAATTACCACCTGTTGAGAGATCGCTGAGCTCTAGAATTGGAGTCAGAATAGGATTCTTGATGATGATATGACGAGCTATGCGATTTAGATGGACTACTTCTTCAGAGCACATGTCCACGATTTCAGGTTCATCCATATACTTCAGACCTGAGGATATCATTCCTGCACATGTGCCCACTGTCGCAGAAGCAATGTCATCGCGTTCAAGAAGCAGAGTCTTAAGTCCTCTGAGCGCGCAATCTCTAGTCACTGCTGTTCCAGTACTACCTCCGCCAATTACAATGACATCAAAGCCTGAATCACTCATAGTGTTCACGACCATAGTGCAAAGTTCTGTGCTTGACCATTGATCTCTCAGCCTTCAATAATGCGCTAGTAGCGTAGAGAGCTCTGCCAGAATAAGCTTGTTAAACACCTCAAATCGCTCTTCATAGACTTTTACATTCTCGGGAATTGGCTGCCTTTTCTCCTCAACATGATACATGTTATCAAAGGCTTCATCAAATGACCCATACACTCCAGAACCTACCGCAGCAATCATTGCGGCACCGATAACTGTAGAGTCACGAGCGCGCGGTAGGACAACCGTCTTGTTAGTACAATCGGAAATAATCTGTCGCCAGAGTGGTGAGTTAGCTCCACCCCCATCGAGTCTGAGCTCGCTGAATTTCTGGTCAAGCATGACCTCCATTGTTTGGGCATAGAACTGGATTCCATATCCATTGCCCTCCATTATGGCTCGAGCGAGATGGGCTTTTGTGTGGTCAAAGCCTAGATTGTAGATAATGCCCTTTGTAAACGCCATGAATGGAAAGAACACAAGCCCATCACTGCCTGCTGACACATCCTTCGCCGAGGATTCCATCAACTCGAAGATGTTTTCATTGCCTTTTGCTTCATAGAATTGATCACGATACCATTTGAACGCCCACCCAGTCCCCGGAAGGACTCCCTCCAAAATCCAAGTCCCTTCAATTGCGCCAGGATTGCTATACATTACGTAGGGATCTTCAACATATTCGTCTGTATGAGTGGTAACAAAGGTGCCAGTTCCAGTGGTTGCCTTCATTATTCCTGATTT
>JBHLQK010000019.1:0-23239 GCA_048884925.1 Candidatus Thorarchaeota archaeon | reverse complement strand
ACTCTATCACCGCCGCCTCTACTCTCTGTTCAAGGTTCTACTCCAATGGTTTATGTAGAAGTGTTTGTATTGTTGAGCGTTCGATGTGGTCAAAGGTATTGATTCGGAATACCAGCTAGGTCGAAAGGAGAATTGTCAATGGCTGATAGAATCAAGAAATTCGTGAGCGTTATTGGTGGGAAGCTTGATGTCACTTGTGATGAGTGTGGTAGCAAAATGCGTCCGGGTGGGCACTACCAGCTCGATGTAGGGGATAAAAGCTACCAATTCGACACAGAGAAGTGTATGGAAGCCTTTGAAGCGAAGATGTGATTTTGTCAATTTCAGCGTCTAAGAAATGGCGGAGGTTACAGTCCCTCTTGGATTGACCTCCGCATCTGTTTATTTTGTGAAACGGTCAATTAACTCATCTAGATGGATTTGATAGCCACTGGCCGAATGACAACTGTCTGTCCAACCTTGTCACCATATCTTTGAAGCAGCGCCGACTTTCTTGCAATCCGTATTCCAATGATGTACATCGCAATACCATCAACGAGTCTGAACAAGTTTCGCTTCGCGGACTGCTTCATGGTTATCTTCTTGCCTTGCTCGCATACGATACGGATCCCAGTGATGCGTTTCCCAAGGGTGAATCCAAATAATCCTTCCATTCCTATGAAATAGGCAAAGATGGCTATCAAGAAAACTCCACAGATAGGATCAAAGATTATCCATAAGTGGTCCCCGGGCAACATGAGCCAGACACCTTTTACCAAATAGGTAGCTAGTATGAAAACTATCGCCAAAAACGCGAAATCAATCATCTGGGCTACTGCTCGTCTTGATATTGAGGCTAGTTGGTTTGGTTCTAATTCTCGTATTTCGTGCCTTACTTCATTAACTTCTTGTTTCCTTTTTGTATATTCACTCATTTTCTTTCACCTGAATCATAGTGATTTGGAGGAGCTATTGTCCTAAACAACTGAGAGTCGGGATTTCTTCCAATAGTGTAACGCGCAGTCCAAATGCATCCATCCAATACGACCTCCAGATTGAATCCCGCCGCCTCCAAACGAAGCAAGTATTCTATGTAGGAAATGCATTCAATCAACTGAGATCTCGATAAGCCCACATCATCAGCATTATCGTTAATTGATTTGGACTGATCCGATTCCGGGCTACGGCCAACCCCCATGAAAATGTCAATCTCAAGACTAATCTCCTCCCATTTATCGGGTCCTTTCGTAAGATAGACTCTAACGTATCCATCATCATGAAGGAGGACCGTTCGTCCAGTTTCAGAATATAGAGGGTCGAGTTGAGAGGTAGAGCGTAGAAGCTCGTACCCCTCAACCAAATCAGAGAGTTCCATTCTACTTTCCTCTTCCCCATCTCTCGAAGACGAGTATTCCAGCAAAAACTACTGCAATACCAGCTGTGATCACTAGAGCAAGATCAATCCAAATGGAGGGAGTGACAATTGCTGCGCCCCTCAGGAAAAGAGTAGTCAGCGCATCAGTCACATACTTACTAGGCATCATGGAGGCAATCGTATCAGCTATTCCGCCAAGTGGCATGAATGTTCCAAGAAACATCTGCGGCATAGCAATCATGAATGCCAGACCCGTAGCCCCATCTGCGGAATTCGAGAATGTCGCTGCAATAAGCCCCAAACCGACACAAGATAGGGAAAAGACTGCAAGTATCGTCAACGCAAATCCAATTCCAGCTATTCCTGTGGCTGGTCTGTAGCCAATCAGATATGATGTCAGGAATATCATCGCAACCTGAAGAATAGCAACTGCCATGTAGGAGATGGTCTGACTAAGCATGTAATCTGAAGATGTCAGGGGAGTAGTCGACATCCTTCTAAGAAGCCCCTCACTTCTCTCCACCGTCATCGACTGTGCGACGATTACTGTGATGAAAATCGCAGAGAATGCAAACATACCTGGCACCATATAGTCCCATTGTGAGAAAGCATTCGCAGATATGAACTGAGGATTTGTGAGGTCAACTGGTACCTCGAGTGACATCTGTGCGTTGCCAAATAAAGCACTCAGAAAGACCTGTTGAACAATCGATGGCACTGCAATGGTAGCTATTAATGATCCACTGTCAAGGTAGAGCCCAATTGATGTATTTGTCCAACTGCTTCCATCAAACGGAGAGGACCAGTAGGATTGGCAGCTCTCACCGAAGTCATCAGGAATTACAATTAGTGCATCTATGCCGCCTTGGAGAAGATCCGCCTGGCCTGTTTCGTTATCATCATAAAGCACTAAGACGATATCATCATTTTCTGACAGATTCGCCATGAATCCATCAGCCCATTCCGGATGGGCTGATGAGTCGTCTAAGTTGACTAGCCCAATCTCAAAGCTCTGTGGTCCAGACTCGCCAATTCCTCCGAATGCGAATCCAAATACGGTTGTGAGAACAACAGGAAACAGTACTAGCAGGAACAAAGTACCGGGGTCTCTGACTAGCTTCTTCATGTTCTTCTTTACCAAGGCTAGAACCCGTCGCGAGTCCAACTAGACCTCCTCCCTCAGCTTCTTGCCCGTTCTCAGCACAAAGACCTCTTCCAGGTCTTCGACTTCGTATTTGTCTATCAGCTCTTGAGGCGGACCAAGTTCAATCAGTCGGCCTTCATCGATAATCCCCACTCTGTCTGAGAGTTCCTGTGCTTCTTCCATGTAATGAGTTGTGAGGACAATTGTCTTGTCTTGGCTTCTTAGTTCCTTGATGAAGTCCCATACTGACCGACGGGACACTGGGTCCATTGCAACTGTTGGCTCATCAAGCAGAGCAACGAAGGGATCATGGATCAGTGCCATGATTGTGCTGATGCGTCGTACCATACCACCACTATAATGACTAGCACGACGGTCGATATCATCCTCCATTCCAACGCTTTGAGCTAGGAAATCGATTCGTTCATCCAATAGTTTCGAAGGCACCGAATGGAGCTGGCCAAACAGCTCTATGTTTTCCCGGCCAGTGAGATATGGAAAGTAAGCTGGTTGTTGGGGACATAGGCCAATAACCTTCCGAACCTCATTGGCGTTCTTCACCACGTCGTACCCAGCCACCGTAGCTTCACCTTCGGTTGGATTCAGCAAAGTAGAGAGCATGTTGACTGTGGTTGTCTTTCCCGCCCCGTTTGGTCCTAGAAGTCCAAAGATTTCACCCCATCCAATGTCAAGACGGAGCCCTTCAACTGCTGTGAAGTTCCCGAATCTCTTTGTTAGATTCTTCATTTCAATGGCAGATTCTTTGGCTTCCTCCAATGTTTGTTCAATTGTGAACTGCATTTTACCAAATCACCTATCTCAAGAATAGGTAGAAACTGCAATTCTATTCGTGTGTGCCAGGAAGTTCAGCAAGGGCTTCATAGTGTATTGAAGAAACGTATTCTGTGAACCCATGAGTTCACATTAATGATTGATAGAGTCTAAAGCCCAGCTCCCTTGAGGATTTCTTCAAGGCGAGCATTGCGTATATCAGGAAAGCTTACCGATGGTCTACCAAAAAGCGCCTGACAAGATGCTACAAAAGGTGCCCCAGCAATCCTTTTGGATATTAAATCTGCATCTTTGAATTGTTCAACCACAAAAACCGCGAATATTATTGGCTCAGTAGCTGATATCAATGGACCGTAGAATGCTACAGGGAAATTCTGACCAATAAAAACGAGCACATCTTCCAGACTCCCAGTTTTCTCGTCCCAGTGAATTCTCAAAAGGAATACAAAGCCATCTCCTGCACTTAGATTCCATCTAATCCCAAGAGAGACTGCTCCGCTCTCTAGAAGCTTGTTGATAGTTGTTCGTGTTCTTCTGACTGTAAGTCCTGTAAACTCTGAGATTTCTTTGGTGGGCATTCTTGGGTTTTTGACAAGGCACTTTAGGACTCTGAGTTGGAGTTTGGTCAGGTCGGTCTTTTTTCCATGAATCGCATCTTTCACAAGGGTGTGCAACTCAACACTCCTTACATTCTCAAATCCTCGAAGAAAGCTGCCAAGGTCTCTAAGGCTCTCTGAACCGATGGATGTGCCCATTGCTAGATACGAAGAACCAGATAATACGCCAACCTCTCTCACTAGCATGTGCGATCCTATTAGATGAAGGAATTCCTCCTCGTTCTCTCCCCCATCAGTGGAAATTACAGCGAGAAAATTCTCACCATCAACCATAGCCGGGGACAGCTCGGCAGTAAATTGTACAATCACACCCGTATCGATCAGCTTCTGAACTCGCTTCTTAACCGCATTTGCTGTCATGTTAAACTGCTGTGCAAGAGACCGATATGGTGTTCTGCAGTTTTGGAGCAATCCAAAGAGGATTCCCTTGTCTACCTCGTCCAATCTCAACACCTAACCTTCACAAAAGTACCACTTGCTGACTAATATCGTATTCGGAGAATGGGGTTCCTAGTTGTTCTAAAAGGAAAGGATGCACGGCAGCATAAGCCAAGAAAAGTGTCAATGATGCTGGTGCATCGGATACCCTGAAAGAAAGCGCAGAGGCGAGTTAGGTTTCAGCGAGAAACTCTAAAGAACGGCCACTTGTGTTGGCACAGTACAAGCCTACAGCAATCTCCTTCTGTTGCCAAGGTCTTCTTCTTTCTATAGACATACTCACCCCTGCGAAGCGACCACGCTTGCATATGGACCCTTTTTAATCTGGGTTTCCATTCTTTCGATTCGCTTGAGGATTCGCTCAAGAGTGTGTATCATCCCCTCAAGGTTCTCATCTAGAGCCCCATGAGTCATGATTTTCTCTACATTCAGTAGAGCAAGCTGAGCCTCATATACTGTGTCATATACGGTGCTAGGATACTTGACCACGTAGTCCTCAGTCATGACGTATTTTATCAAGTCGAGTATATCACCTGTCCCGAAGACCTTCATATCAATAGCCCTCCGAGGACATGCGGCAACACAGACACCGCAACCTCGACATCTTTCTTGACGTACGGTTATGCATCTGTCCACTATTACTGGCGCGTCCCATGGACACAGATCAGTGCAAAGGCCGCATAGAATGCAACCTTTGGCACCATCCATCCTGACCTCTATTGTTGACACTAGGGCGAGCTCTGTTGCATCTAGTGCTTCTCTTGTGTCCCCAATAATCTCAGTCTCAGATTCTGTGAGCGCCTTCCTCTCAGGGTCATGCAGAATGGTGGGAACAACTCCTCGTTTCTTCAGCTCTTTTTCAATCTTGGAAACATAGACTGAACAAGCGCTTATTGTGTTCTTCAACGAAACTAACATCAGTTTGAGATCACTGTCAGAGTGAGCAGCCATCCCTCGGGGCAGTACCACACTGAACGAGTGTTTTCTCCCAGATATAACGTCGGTCATTGTTGCCTCATATGATATATGGAACGATATGCAAATATGTGACAGCTACAAGTTAGGATTCGAAAATGCCAAGTATGCTACTTTGGGAGCCTCAATTTGACCATATTGGGTATGTTACATCTTTGAAACATGCATGTTTGTACATCAAAGGTAAACATCCTATTTGTGGATTCATGATGTTCAGTCTTAATTGGATGGCCTCTTTCTACGGAATTGCTTCAGTCTTCTCTCTATTATCCCCAAGGACACCTTCTGTTGGTCGATGGACACCCTCATCTTGGGTGTGAGAAGGGTTATGGCTGCCATGCCAAAACAGCCCGGATAGATGTCTGCATATTTCTCTTCCCACGATAGGTGGTCTTCAACGCTGCGATAGTTCCCAAAAAGAAGGAAATTGTATCTACCGGTACTTGTCCTGTAGATGATGCTCAAGTGTGGGTCCCTCATCCACTCTGCCAGAATGTCTTCACGATGCTTCTTCATCTCAATAAGTGAGAATGCAAGGATGAATCCTGGCGGTGCAAAGAACTGCGGAAACCTACACAGGGGGTTCAGAATGATCCCTTGTCTTGTCATCCTCAATATCCTATTTTGTACAGCCCGTCTACTCAAGTCCACCTCTCTTGATAGGAGGTTCTCGTTGACCTTTATCCCTCTTCCTTCCAAGAGATGCTTCATGATTTCGAAATCTAGATTCTTTAGTTCATAGCCATCGATGTCAGAATACCCTTGCTTCTCAATCTCTTTCACTATCAGGTTTAGCCCGATACTGGGTTTGTATTTGACTATGAGTCTGTTTGAAAAGAAGAGCACGCTCGACGGGAATCGCGTGTCTCGTGAAGGAACTACTCCCTTCTCCACAAGCGACTCCCTCCACATATAGTGCTCATAGAGATCTGTGTGGAACTCGAACCGCATCGTGTTGAATTCTTCTTCTCTTATCTTGAAAGAAGCGAAGATTCTCTCGTCGTCCTTCATCCACTGCTCTATTTTTCTGCTATGAGGCAGGTCTGCCTTAGTGACAACCAGCAATGGGTATTCATTTAGTAAGTGTATGAATGGAACCACTGGTCGATCTATAATTCCTCGTTCGAGAAGAACAGCCACCCTCTCTTTCACAGTGTTTCTGTGCTTTCTCAGGAGCCTTGACAACACGCTGATGTTCACACTCACTCCCTTTCCGGAGCAGATGTTCTTCAATAGAAGTAAGTTCTTTTCATCATTCAGCATGTCCAAAACCATCTCTGAATAGCAGCTAGCAGTCATGTTATAATTTGAATGCCACAGATGCATTGCATCTAGAAAAAGTCTATGATTGCTGTGCATTTGTGGATGATATCGGTGTATGAGGTATCATTCAGTACACAGAAGAATGCTCAACAAGTTGGAAAGGGTAATCGCCCAAATGCTCTTTCACCGACGCCTCTTCTTCTCTCTACCTGTAGAGCTAAAGATGCCTCTCCATCCAGACATCAAAGCCCCAAGGGTTCGGAACCCTGTAGGCCAATGTATATCCGAGCTTCTGGTAGAATCTAATGGCCCATTCTGCACCATTATCTGTAATCAATTTCACTTTCTTGAGTCCCATTTCCTTCGCCACTTTTTCCAAGTGTAGGACAGTAGCTGTACCCAACCCTCGTTTCTGATACTCCGACAATACATAGACCCAACGAATTCGACCACTGACATCATCCTCAACGCTCAATGCTGCTACTGCTACAATCTGTTCCTTGTGTCTGTGTATATAGAATGTCATCCTCTTCATACATTCATTGAGCTCTTCATGGGTGAGAATAGGCTCTTTGAAATGTTCTTTCGGTATTATTCGACTAAATGCTTCCTGATTGGCTTCGTTGATTACACGCAATATCTCCTTGAAGTCTTCAGACATTGCTTTTTCAATCCTAATGCTTGCTTCATTCAAGTCATTCCACACCAATCCATATACACAATGGGTTTTGAACCATGGGTTTCCATTTTTCAATCTCGACTCTTCGTGACACACAGGTATAATGCCTCATACCAAACCTCCTCGTATCGATCTAAGTTATGTCAAAAAAAAGCAAAAGTCAATTTAGTCATCAGCTAATACAGCCACACGATGATTAGCCTAGGGACAAAGTATCTTGAAACAGGTTTCGGGACCATAGCATATTACTTCTACCGAAACCCGACGCAGGCAATAGTGAATCTCTATATTCATGGGCTAGGAGACAACCGCAAGTGGTTTCTCAAGCACTTCAGAACCTATTCATTGGACAGGTTCTCGTGGATTGTCCCCGATTTACTGGGTCACGGTGACTCCTCCAAGAGTGATGAGGTCGACGCGTATACCATGGAAAAGCAGGCTGAATACTTGGCCGCCATATTGCAGAAGGAACAGATTAAGGATCTCTCCATTTTAGCTCATTCTATGGGCGGCCCAATCGCTATATCGCTAATCGAACTTTTGGCTCGTCGGAAGACTATAAGATCCACACCCAGACTATTGTTCTACTTGGAGGGGAATCTTGATGCTGGAGATGCGCTTCTTTCGTCACGGGTTGCGGGGATGAACTTCCTTGATTTCGAGCAACGATTTGAGTCGTGGTGTGATGGAATACTTGGCGACTCTGATGAGGATTTCCTCGTCGAGTATGTGGCTGCGGTCCGGGAAGCTGGGCCATTCACCATATGGGCATCGTGTAGGGACCTTGTTCCTGTGTCTATGAGAGGGGATCTACTGAGCAGACTGCTGGCACACTTGGATTTCTCGGTCTATTTCATCTTCGGAGAGAAGAACAGGGGCGTTTACTCCTCTGAGAGAATGGTAGGAGAAACGCAGCTTCCGCTTCTCTTCATACCTGAGGCTGGACATGGACTTCATACAGAGAATCCATCCTACTTCTGGAAGACTGTATGTGAGCTAGTCCAGAAGAACCTTGGCTGAAGCTGGAAAATGAGAGGCTGCTCAGTAGCATGAGCCAGGAGAAGTGCCAATGGCGCGGGGGAGCCTAGTTCCTTTTGCAGCCGCGATCCTGTCGTCAAGACCCGAACCTCTAATACAGTCCTGAAAGACCGCACTACAAGCGGCTCGTACCCTAGAAGGCAAATATTTCTAACTTAGCCGACTGTGAACGCGAAATGTTTATGGTCACTGTCTTTTGACATGCGATTTTTATTGAGTTCACACATCGCCTGCTTTGAACATCATCCTTAATTCAAGCCGAAATACTGGTTTCTGTTACGCGACTATCTCAAAGTGAATTCAGATTCTAAGTGTCAGAAGTGAAATCACGAGTGTAGACAAATGTGGGAGGAATTATATATTGAAGACCAGGGTCGTTACCGCAATTTGCATTCTAGCTCTATTCCTCATAGTAAATTCAGGGTCATTCCGTTTCGTGTCTGGAGCAAGTACAAATGAGATTATGCTAACAAGAGTAGGACTGGTTGAAACTGGTGATGCTTATGATGTGTGGGTTGATACTGACAATGACATTGCCTATGTTACATGTGGTTATTCCGGAGTAAAAATCTTTGATATAAGAAACCCCTATAATCCAGTTGAGTTAGCAAGTGTACCTGCAAGCGCAAGTGGATATGCCCATCAGTTTGTCATGAGTGGGAATCTGATGCTCATAGGTGATGGTAGTGGTGGGCTCAAAATAATCGACTGTACCAACTCGTCTAACCCCGATGTACTGACCCAGTTCACTGGAGATTATGCATGGGCTGTGGAGGTAGAAGGAGAAACTGCTTTTGTTGCCAATGGCTTCATGGGTGGTGGTGATAGACTGACGATTGTCAATATTACGGATCCCACCACACCTGCACTATTGGGAAGCCAAACTACAGTTGGAGATTCAACTGACATTGAAGTCGTGGAGAATCTAGCATTTGCGACAACAAGCTACGCTGGATTCACTGTCTTTGATGTCAGTAACCTCACCAATCCAGTTCAAATAGGAGATTACACAGGACAATCGACCAGTAATGCAGAATTGGGTGACCTCGAAATTGTTGGCGACTTGGCCTACCTAAGTTATTGGGAGCAGAGCTTCAAGGTACTGAATATTAGCGACTTATCAAACATCGGAGTTGTGGCCGAGTTCACTGAAAGCTTGAGTGCTTTTTCTGTTCACATCGAGATTGACAGCAGTCTTGCTTTTCTTTGTGACCACGAAATAGGACTAGTGGTGCTGGACATTAGCATTCCAACCCAGCTAACTGAAATTGGCCGCTACTTTGACGGAGGCAAGCCCTGCCGTGTTCAAGTGGTAGACAATCTTGTCTACATGACGGATGCAGATAATGGATTTGTCATCCTAGAGATTGGAGAGAATTATGCACCCACCATAGGTTTCGAACTGGTGTTGCTCGTGGGAGGTGTGGCTGCCATTCTCGCCCTTGGTTGGTGGCTAAAAAGGAGGCGGCCATAATTCAGATGATGGAGATTTGTGGCATAATCCAGTTTGAGTAGATTGTGCCGCAAAATGAAGGGATGCCCAGCAGCATAAGCAAGACCGAGGTGAGGTCAGAATTGGATCCAGAAAGAAACTTCCTGAACGGTTCTTCATTCTTGGGGCAAAGAAGCAGCTGATTCTTCATCTAAAGAGTCGATATGGGAATACTGTCATATGGCAGTAGCTAATAAATTATGTAATTCGTTGAGGTCTTTTCATGGCAGTATTCGAACTGGAATTCAAGATACGACACAATTGTAGATTGGCAGAATTCTCAATTAGAAATCCTCTAACAGGCATCCACAAATGGAGAATTAAGAATCACGAAATCATTGAGGTTTTTTCTCGAGATGGGACTGAAAACCCAGACGCCTTTGAAGATGCATGCACACTTGATGGTGTCATCGATCACGTTGGAGATGAGTATCAGACCCATCTCATCTCGAAATCGATTCCTTGTGGAGTGGACGACATCATTGAAGGCTGTTCATCCAAGCTTGATATTCTTCACATGGCACCAGTTAGCTACTACGGGGGATGGGAATATCACAGAGTGCTTGCCTTCAAGCAAGAGGACATAACCAAGATGATGGGGGAGTTTCAGGAATGTAGTTACATGCCATGGATTCTCCGCAAAGTTCCTTTCAGTGGCTTCTCGGCAGGATCAATGACAGTACGAACAGAAACGCTGTTTGAAGGTTTAACGGACCGGCAGACAGATGCTGTTCTTATTGCACATTCTCATGGATACTACAGAATACCAAGAGATGCTGATGTCAAGACTATCTCAAACAGCATAGGAGTCAGAAGAACAACTTTTCAAGAACACCTACGGAAGGCAGAGAATAAAATAATTCAGACACTCGTACCCCATCTTCATACTTGGCATCATTTCTCTGGAAAAAGAGGAACACATCCAGCTCCTCTTGAAGAAAGCATTGCTGAAGAAACCTGATTGGGAGAAGTGTGCTATGCCATTTCTCTCAGTTCTCCTAGAACACGTTGGATGTGTATGATTTGCTGATAATTAGCCATTTATCATTATCTTGAAGGAGAGTCAAGTAATCTGTGAGTATCATCCTCTCATCAGGTGTTTCTCGAAGTACTACCACCTTAGAAGCAGCGATGTTTCCAGTCACATCAATTGACGCAATCGAACTGGTTCTCTTTTCTTCAAGATCAATCGGGCTTTTGCACCAATCCTGCCAGAATGAACGAGGAACAGAATGTACCTCACCATCCCTTACAAAACTCATCCTCGCTTCAGGATGCCATGATTCTTGAAACTTATTCCAGTCCTTGTGCTTCACTGCTTCCAGATATGTGGTTACTGTTTCTCGAACCTTTTCCATTTCTTCAATCATAATTCCAAACTCCAAGTATTGATGTGGCTTCTTGAAGCGGTATCAAACATAAGGTTAGTACTGACTTGAGACTGTACTAGATAATCAGACCTGGAGAAGGAGAAAGATGCAAAAGAGAAAGGGTGCTCAGCAATGCGGGAAGGGTAATCCCCCAAATACTCTATCACTGCCGCCTCTGTTTCTCTGTACTGAGGCGATTTTCACCACGATTCACGCCAACAGATTATTTTGCAGGCCACTTGCAGATTGAGATAATAGAGCTTTAGTCCACCTATGAAATGCTGAAAAACATTTCAATAACCTCCTTGCAGAAAGAAAAACAGAAGGGAGCTTGCGCCCCCTATTTTGCCTTCACAAGTTGTTCAGGCGGATGGATTTTTCCTGTAAGTACCAACTCATTCAAGATGGCACGCGCCATTTCGAGTGCAGAGGCATCATCATAGATTCCCTTTCCCTTCTCGCGTGCATCCCTCAGAATATCTCTTTGAACCTTGAGCTTCAGGTCGCCAACGGCCAATGGTCCAATACCGAATTTGCCGGGGGCTAATTCTCTCAAATCGTCAGTAGGCTTTAGACCTGCAATCCCAGGCGGAGGAACTGCATTTGCATCAAGTAGTATCTGGTTAGCAGACACATGCTCAAGATGGTCTTTAGTCACAAGCTGAATGCCGGGAGCCCCAGTCACAAAGACAAGAGTTGCTTTCTCCAACGCAGCTTGTATTTCTTCAGACGTTGAGGCTTGGATGCCCTTGATCTCGAATTCGTCCGTCGACAGGCGTTTTGCTACCTCTCTAGCACGGTTGGCATTTCTTGACGTCAGAGTGGTCTTTGCACCTGCAGCTCCGCATAGCGCGGCAACGCTTTCACCTACAGGGCCAGTACCTGCGAGTACGAGTACTTTCGCCTTGCTGAGCGATTTCAGGCCCATGGCTGGAAGGGAGGCTTCCGCTTTTGCAACCAAAGCAGCCGATGTGGTAAACGCTCCATGGGGATCAACGACGACTGCGGTCGTAAATGGCTTGACCATGGCTTCCCTCACATCTTCGGCCATCTTTCGAGCAACAGGTACGTCACGTCCTCCTAGGAAGAAACTCGTTTGCTTTACGCCCTTCACGCCTCTAGAAAAGATGGCATCCTGAACAAGAGTGGTGACGTTGTCAGCTGATACCCTTGGATAAGGCACCACGACGTCAAAACCAGCGTCATACGCAACGCATATGTCAAACGGACTGGCGTATTCATCCGCCTCTAAGAAAAACAGGATGTTCTGCATCTTATCCTTGGGACGTTTTACAACAGGCACCATTTTCACAGAGGAAATCCCTGTCAGTTCGGTGATACCTTTCAGTTTACTCTCAGGATCCTCTGAGGCTACACTCTTGAAGGATATGGGTATGACCTCTACATCAAGGGTTTCCATAAGTTCTCTTAAGCCTTGGAAGTGTTGCGGACTACACAAGTGAAGTGCATTGATTTTCTTCTTATTAAGAGAATCCGCTTCCTTGAGAATGCCCATCGCAATCCAGCTCTCGCGGATTCCAAACTCGATGTCGCGGATTTCATCCTCAAGCTGATTCTGTAGATACTGACCATACGTGGCAAGCTGATCAATCTGATGCGCCGTCCCAGACTCTTCATCACGTTTAGAGAGCGCCTTTATGGCATCAAAAATCTCATTTCTCCTGTCAATCTTTTGCTCGAGACTATGAGCCAAGTAGGAGCGAGCGAACTCATCCATCTCAACGGCTCTGTAGGGGATTCCTAGCTTGGCGAGTGTTTCTACGAGTGGATTCATCTTTAGGAACTCCTTCGTAGAACGCATCCCCATCTCATCTGTGACAAAGTCAGGATTCTCCTTCTCGGCCAATGATTTTATCATCTCACAGTAGGCCATTGAGGCGCGCTGGATGAAGTTGATTCCAGGCTCAGATTCCTTCAACGGAGAAGACGTCACCCACCATGGCTCATCGTAGGCTTTCTGCACCAACAGCAAGCGAAAGCTCTTCCCTTTCAGTGGAGTAAGTTCAAGTGTTTCCAACTTTCGTATCTCCTATATTTTAGTGAGATATGAGAAGCATGAAACTAACTAAAGGACTATGAATACTCATTTTCCTCGAAACAATGACAACAGAATTTGTCATTGCTGCTAGTCACATGCCACGAAAAGGTCATTTCTGAGAATGACGAATATTCGTCTGTGAGTGTGTGGCACACGACACACAGGGGTCAAAACAGCGGATAGTCATCATACCATAATTGATGATTCTATCATCTGACCATCCCAATCTACTGCATTCTTCAGTAACTTTGGTCAACACGTGAATCATGGCAGCAGCATTCAGCTCTGTCGGAGTACAAATATCAATCTCGTTCACAAGTCCACTTGCACTGACTTCAAGCCGATAAAGCAGAGTTCCTCTGGAAGATTCAACGCACCCCCCACCTATACCATCTATTGGGTCCCAGGTAGCTATTGTTTCCTCGTCTGGTTTCCATATGTTATCAAGAAGATGGAGTGCCCTGATAGTACAGAACTCCATTTCATCTAGTCTAAGCAAACCGGCATTGAACATGTTCGTGCCATCTCTAGCAGCGTCTTCCTTCTGACCTGACAGGTTCTGAATCGCAGCCAATCTTGCATGTGGACCGGCCAATAAGGGGCTACTAGGTTCTTCCTTACAGCTATAGATGATGCGAGTTGGAGCTTCTGCTTTGCCTCGAAGTTTCAAGTGAGTAGGATAGACAGAGGAGGAGAAAGTGGAAACGTTGGAATCAGAACTGATAATTGAAACCTCATCTGTACCTGAAAATCGATGTCCCTTTGTATCAAAGCAACTTACAAACAATGGTGATTCGAGATAAAACGGCAGGATATCATCCCGTATTTCGTTGAGGGTTGATTTGTAGAAACTCTTTGCCCATTTTATCCCAGCTAATCCAAGCTGCAAAGAGCTTCGCATCTCCTTTTGCTCTTCATCCGTTATGTTGCGAAGAAAGCCGCCTGGTACTATTGCAGGCGCCAGGTTGGCATTACCGGCTATTGTATCGACCATCTCTTGAGCACTTCGGTAGAGATTCATTCCCTGAGATAGAAGACGCTGCTGAATCCTTCCCTTCCCAAGTATGTCTTGTCTGGAGAGTGTTTCTGTGAAACTAAGTAAATCGGGAGATGTGCAGAAGAATACACTATATGCGTGTGAACGGATAATTTCACCTAAGATGGCAAGTTCTCGAAGTGTTTCAGCGAGCGGTGGCACAGAAATGCTACTCGCTATTTCTATGGCTTTTACGGCGGCGATTCTATGTGAAACAGGACATATTCCACAAATCCGTGTAACCAGCTTGGGTAAATCCGCAATACTTTTGCCACGAAGAATCTGAATGAAATCCCTAGACATTGGCATTCGATATGTCAGTCTAAGTCTATTTCGACCCGGGTGCCAAATTAGCAGCTCGCTTGGACCACCACCCCTCGTGATAGGCTTCGATAACTGTATCTTCATTGGTTTTTCCCCAACTTCGGTTTTTGATATCGAAGGGCGAGCGATATTTGGTCGCAGATTTCAGAATTGACCTTCAAGATTGAGAGGAAGTTTGCGATAGCTGCAGGTATGCTTCGTTCCAGTGATCCAAAACAGCCATCACATGGCGTCCCTACCATCACACACATTGCTCCACAGCCAGATCTTGTTATAGGACCGAGGCAGAGGACGCCTTCCCTGATGAGGCAGCTTTTTGGAGGTCTTGGCGGATTGATGTGGTTAATTTCAGTGGAGTAGTCTTGGTCCAGAGTGTAGGGGCACTCAGCGCAGACATTCTTCTCAGGGAGAATGAACTCGGTCCCTTGAATTGCAGAGAGCAAGAGTTTTCCCATTAGATACTGAGGGGGAGGACAACCCGGGAGCAGGGCGTGCAAATCAACATATTTGTCCACTGGGTACGCTTGCATGTTTTCCGATTGACTCATAACACCACCAAGGACTGCACAAGTTCCTAGAGCAATTATCTTTGCACCATCAGTGTAGAGCTGACGAAGGAGATTTGCTTCGGATTCACTTGTAACACACCCTTCCACAAATGCCACCTTTGCTCGTTTAACAGAATTCTGTTCGGAGATGAAAGGGAAGTAGCAAATATCCGCTGCCTTTATGATGTCAGGAAAGACAGGATTCGCGAGTAGCGAAAACAAACACCCGCCACAAGAATTGAGTTGGACAAAGGCGAGTCGTTTCATGTTTCAGTCGCCCCTCTCAAATCTTCTGCGAACTGATTGATATGATCTGCGAATGTATGCCCTTCCAATGCTGATACTTTCAACACACGTACTCTGTATTGTAGCTCGGGCCCTAGGAACTCAGTGAGGGCTTCAATTCGCTTCGTAGCTATTTGTATCCCATTGAGATGTCGACATGCAGCTTCGTGACATCCAACTAAAGTGACACCATCAAACCCGGCCTGTAGCGATGTTATTAGAAGATTGGCATCAATAGACACGGTACATGGCACGCTAAGAAGGTAAGACCCTGCGTCATATTCGTATCGACGAGTTCCTGCATTGTCTACAGCAGGATAACCACAAGATTCACAACACAAGACTAGAATTTTAGGAGATTTTTTCCCTTTTGATAGAGCCAAGATTGCAGCCTGCATTTCATCTTGGACTCTCGATGCAGTAATAGCACCGGTATGGCATACGACGGCACACGCTCCGCAGTTTCGGCATCCAAAGGAATCTATACGAATCGTATTCTCAACGAGTGCTATTGCATTGTGAGGGCACGCCTTAACACAAAGACCGCAGACTCCACATTTATCTTGGTCGACAGTCACTATCGACTTGCCAGTTTCATAACTATCGCGGCCAAGGAAGAGGAGTGCCTCCAAGGCTGCTAGTTGTGCTTCATTCTCGAGTTGGGGATATGGCTTAGGACCTGTTACAGCACCACAAGCCCACACGCCCGTTGGAAGACTCTGGGCGTCTACAAATCCTCCGGATTTAAGATTGAAACCAATGTCAGCTTGGAGTTTCGTCATGCTCTCATCTGGAGTCATTCCCATGTTGAGCACTATCAAATCTCCACTGAAGTCACCAACATTAGTCTTGAGGACGTGATGACGATTCCTTCTGTAAGATTGCAGGACATCGCAAACATGTACACGCTCGTCATTAGGAATCATTCCAGTGTGCGCGGTTGGCAGGCGTGAACGCTCATATAGAACCTTAACTGAAATCTTGTCTTCCATCTCATCTATGAGGCCCAAGTATTTGTGTGCAATATTGCAGCAATAACCAGAACAGACAGTTTCAGAACCTACACACTGTAGTATAATCAATGATTTCACAGGTTTGCCATCGGAAACGCGAAGAATTCGTCCCTGAGTCGGGCCATCAGGAGCAAGCATGCGTTCAAATTCATAGGATGATACAACATCATTGTAGGGATCATAGGACAAGGGCAGAGGAGAGGTGAGATCTTCAGCATTAGGAAGAACTGCACCAGTGGCTAGGATAATCCCTCCAACTGTGAACTTGACAATCTTAGGTTCTTGATCCAGATCTATTGCATGTGATGGACATGCCTCCAAGCAGTCACGACATGATTTACAGAACTCGATATCGTCTGCATCAATGACTGGTTTATGAGGGTAAGCAAATGGACAGGGCAAGTGGATTATTCGATGTTGTCCGATGCCAAGCTCAAACTGGTTGGGTCTAGTTTCTGGGCAAGCCATCGTGCATTCCCCACACATTGTGCAACGAGTTAGATCCACATAGCGTGGAGATTGGATGGCTGTGATTTCATAATTCCCCGCCTCTCCTGTTATGCTGGCAAGTTCACTTTCCGTGATAATGCGCACATTTCCAGCAAGCATGACTGATGAAACTAGCTCACTAATCATACAAGGACTGCAGTCCACTGACCCGTGTATTCGCTCCCAGTTTCTAGCAACTCCGCCCAGACAGGGAGCACTCTCGATTAGTATTACATCTAGGGAAGACTTGGAAAGTACATTAGCCGCAATCAGTCCGGAAATTCCCCCACCGACGATAGCCACGCTCTTGCGAATGGGCACCACTCTCTTTGTAGCAGGGACGTAGTGATGTAGCTTTGCCACACTGGCTGCAATCAATAACAACGCCTTTTCAGTAGCAGACTCAGGATCGCGTCGATGGACCCATGAGCAATGCTCTCTGATATTGGCGAACTCAACAGGCATCTCCAGTTGCTCGCATATCTTGTTGAACAAGTCATAGTGCAATCTTGGAGAACAGGCTGCGACCACCAGACCATTTAGGAAGTGCTTGCCGCACCAGGACTTAATCTTCTCCACATTATCCAGCATGCACAGGAAGGGGAAAATCCTCTTGGCCGTGACAGCTGGCAGCTCTGAAACCTTTTCTATGAGCGCTGTTGTGTCTATCGTGCGATCAATCTCAGAGCCGCATGAACATAGGATAACTCCGATTCTGTGGACCCTACCAGCGGTTTCAGTGATATGTGCCTCAGCTGGCCTACCAGTCAATAATTGATCTTTTGTTGACATGAGACGGATTGCATTCTGACCTGCTGCTGTAAGCCGATAGAGTCCTTGATGCTTCTCTATGAATCCATCTAGCTTCTTGAGATGATAGTTTAGTAGGCCAGTTTCATCTAGTCCTAATCTGCTCAATAGGGTCGTGTAGGGGACCAAGCGATCAGAATCGAGAAGCTTCAGTATCTTTTCTCGCAAAGGATGTGCGAGGGCAGCGTATATGTTCATGATCACATCGCCCTTAAACTTGACTAGTTCTCGTGGGGCTTCCAGCAGCCAAAGCCTTCCCGGTCTAGACTGGACGCCATGACTCGCTGGCTCAGTGTCAAGTCCGAATCCTCTGCTAGCAATCATGACAATAAATGTTGTCCTGACCAAAGATGCTTCTTATCAAGACCTGTCATTAGTGACACGAAGACACCCAGCGTATTGAGATCAAGTATTTCGAAGCATGATTTGAAACCTTGCTCAATCAAAATTGAGCGCGTTTCCCTTGCCTTCTGATTATCTATAAAAGACCGCAAAATGAAAGGGTGCTCAGCAATGCGAGATGGGCAAATCCTCCAATCTCGCCCAGCATTTGTATTATAAAAGATTTATTAAAATCAGAATCTATTTATTGCCAAGAGAGAATGACTGCGTCAATAGAAATGTTGCTTCAATAATCCTTGATTCAATCTCTCAATTCAGGGATATGAATTTGGAAGGCGGCTGGTATATCACATGGATATCGTATCGGGACTAGTTCTTATTATCTTCATCTGCACATACGCGGCAATCTCTTCAGAGAGAGTCGATAGAACGGCAACATCCCTTCTGGGTATGGGAGCAGTTGGACTAGTTCTTTGGGTCTTCGGCACTGAATTCATAGTCATTGTGGAATTGATTGAGTGGCACACCATCCTCTTTCTCATAGCCATGATGATAATTGTCACAATAGCTGCATCATCAGGCATGTTCCAATACTTAGCCCTCGAGTTGGCAAGACCAACAAAGGGTGACACCAGACGTCTCTTTGTAACATTTCTGGCGTTTGTCTTTGGTATGTCATTGTTCATTGACACAGCCCCTACCATGCTTGTCATGGGTCCATTGACAATTGAGATATGCAGAGCACTTGAGATAGATTTCCGACCTTTCTTGATTTCAGAAGCGATAACCAGCAACTTTGCATCAATTCCAACAGTCGTTGGGGCAATTCCGAATATTGTTATTGTAGACCAGACACATCTAGATTCTGTGATTCAATTTGCTGCTCTCATGCCTCTTGCAATAATCCTCTTTGTTGTTTCCATTCCTCTTATGTTGAGATTGTTCGACGACCAGCTTGGTCCTGGCGAGGAAAGCATGATTAGTGAGATGATGCAGATTGATTCACGTCACATGATTCGTTCACGGCGGGACTTTTTTCTGTCAATTGTGGCCATAGTCATACTGATTTTGGGATTCACGATAGGACCTGCGTTCCACCTCGACACATCCCTGCTTGCTATCGTTCTAGCTTCAGCCCTACTCATATCTTCACGTGAGTGGGTTGATGACATCCTGAAACGTGTGAATTGGTCGACAATCTTCTTTCTATTAGGTCTCTTTGGTCTGGTAGCTGCTCTCAGTGTAATTGGAGTGATTGAAGCCATTGGCGCTGGTGTAGGTGCACTGATTGGTGACAACGAGAGTCTTGCAACTGTATTCATGATATGGGTTCCTGCGATACTGTCGGGTTTCATCGATAACATACCAGTGTCAGCTGTACTGGCGCCGATTGCACTCCAATTTCCTGCATTTGGCGCTATAATTCCCTTGGCACTCATTGTGGCTGTCAATATCGGTGGATTTCTGCTACCAATCGGCGCTCCTGCAAACATCATTGCATTGGCTCTGGCGCAGAAGGAAAACAATCCGATAAGCATGGTTTCATTTTTTAAGATTGGCGCTCCCTTAGCATTGGTGATGCTTTTCATAGGAACTGCTTGGATGCTGCTGGTAGGGATGTTTCTATAGGATTTCCAGCTCATTAGTCACAACACTGAACCATTTCAAACTGCAATCGATTTATTCTGATCTCTAGACCAAGGAACAGTATAGACTGAACGGAGAGGTTGCACTATATACAATCCTACTTCATCAAAAACAATGGTTGAACTTTGCCATCCAATGTTTCTAGATGACTGAAACGTGTTTCAGAGTAGATTTCGTACGGCTTGCTCAGGTTTCCCTTTACACATGGTTATGTACCTGGGCGAATTGCAGATTTCGAACTAGAAGTGGCTAGCCGATATCTGATTCATCAGGACTCCGATAGATGCGATATGCTGGCACCATCAACACAGGTAGGGATGCCGCTAGAATAACTATCCGATCAATACCTTGAGGAGGAGCAATGTCAAATAACACCTGCAAAGGTGTCGATAATTGCCTAGAGGTGAGGGCGCTCAGCAATGTGAGATGGGCATTTCCCAGATGCTCTATCACCGCCGCCTCTACTTCTGTCTACCTTGGGAGGAAGGAGCTGCTAGCCTAACCAGTCATATCCCTTACTTCGGTGGATGATCTCCGTTACTCTAACTTCATTGTCAACTACAAAATAGATTGCCCTATAGTCACCGATTCTCAATCGAAACAATGGTGGTTCTGACGGATATCTAAGCTTCTTGATGTCCGCACTAGGTCGACTCCGAAATGGGTCTTCTTCCAAGCCAAAAAGGGCTTCTTTAACTCGCTTCTTCTCTGTTGGTTTCAGAAGCTCCAATTGGGAGACTGCAGTTTGTGACAGCAGAATCCTATACTTTGTCAAGAGTGATGAACTCCTCTTCAGCTAGAATACGCTTCTGCCGCTCACCGAACTCAACTTCTTCTGCGATGGTGAGTAGGCGCCTGACTAGTTCATCATATGTTTCCCCTTTTCTTCCAAACCGTTTCAAGAGGTCTCTGGTTTCCTTGGAAAGGGGGATTGTTGTGGTTTCACCCATATCTATCATATCTTATAATGTTGATAGTTACTTATAATCTCCTCGGATGTGAAGGCAAGGAAAATCAATCAACTTCCGAATATTACCAAATACAAAATGAAAGGGTGCTCAGTAATGGGTAATCCCCTAATAATCTGTCACTCTCTATCATTGCTGCCTCCACCTCTCTCTATCAAGCATCGCTATTCATGATTCAAGCAATCCAGTTTCATGATATCGGAAATCTCAAAGGAATGAGGTGATAATAGTAAGTGACACATTTAGATTTGTAAGCGGAGTGAGGTTTGATGATTGAGAATAAGAATGATAATAGCGTATCCATTTACTTCTCTCTAAGTAGATACTTTTTGCATGGAATTTTCTTCTCGGTAACAATGAGCGGATTCATTCCTTTTGCATTTCTTGTTGATTGGATAGTGGGCTATAATCCTCGTCCACTTACCTTCGAGCCGCTCCTCGTCCTATTCACCATTGTTTACATCTTTCTGGGTCTTTTCATAGTCATTGGTGCAATCAATTCCTCCATTGCTGAACAGTTATGGTCTATTCGAATGCCTCAAGGATGGCAAGGGTTTCTCGGGCAGGGAGTCGTTCTGTTCATAATCCTCTGTTTCATCCAGCTGCCAGTGGCACTACTAACATCATTACTGGCATGGACGCAACCAAGCCTCTTCCTCAACTTTGGACTTGCTCTGCCCGTAGTACTTACGCTCTCAGTTGTGATAACGTCGATACCAAATGGAATTGTGTGTAGGCGTTTGGCGTTGGCACTGGTAGGTGTCGAACAAGGGGACAAAGTCCAAGCATAGAAATCATCGAATAGATTGAATGCAAAATGAAAGGGTGCTCAACAGTGAGCGGCTAGGGAAAGGTCTTGTCAACCAACCCTGTCAGCCCCTATCTCTACTCAGATGGAGATAAATAACATAACAGCATTATACAAACAAGGTTGTTTTCTGAATGCGTCCTCCATGTGAATCAATTGTATCTGCTGTCCTTCCTGCCATTCGTTCTCTAATCGCTCGAGAGCTAATTGAGAACCACTCTATGACTCAGACACAAGTTGCGGAAATACTGGGTACAACCCAAGCTGCTGTCAGTCAGTATCAGAAGCATAAACGAGGCGACCAATTGACTGACGCACTTGGATCTTTACCTGAAGTACAGGATGCAATTGAAAATCTTGTTGTAAAAATCACTTCGAAAGACAGACCAGAGAAAGAATCGGTCAAAACGATCTGTTCAATCTGTATGTCACTGAGAACTGACGGAACGATCTGTGCATTACATCACACTCATTCTGAGGGGCAGGAAGATTGTGATGTGTGCAGGCTAGTGACCGACTGATCATTTGATGCATTGACGCCGTGACGGCAAAGAGCATACATTCTCTATTTTTCTGCACCCAAACAATCCAAGACTCGGGAGTCAAGGGTTGAAAAATATATGCAGCAGATTCTCAATGGAAAGGGATTAAATGATTAGTACATTCGATGAGAGAATAAACTAAACCCCATAAGCACTGCACCCAACCATCAGATTCCAAATGCTCAAGTTGTTCCAAAGCCAGCATCTTACTGTCCTCATTGTGGAGCACCTGTTTCTGTTGAGGGGGCAAATTACTGTGCTAGCTGTGGAAAGGTGGTATATTCGTAGAAGACCTGAATGAGTGTCTAATTATACTGTGCATAATGAAAGGGCACTTAGCAGTGAGCAATGGGCAATCCCCCATTATTCTACCACCGCCGCCTACACTTCCCTCTACCTTTGAAGGCGATAGTCGAAGAGATGCTGAAACTCAAAGTCCAATTTTAGACCCCTAGTGAGCCACGGAACCCCCTAACACCATAGAAAGATGGCGCACTGTTGTGATACACAAAGACATGGTCGTAGCGGCGATCACAAAAGATTGCGCCGCCAAGTTTTCTGATATCAGAAGGTGTCTTCACCCAACTCGATGTCTTCGTATCGAAGCCCCCAAGTTTTTGCAACTCTCGATATTGCTCCTCCGTTAAGAGCTCGATGCCTATGGCTGCTGCCATATCAATGACATTACCAGCTGGATACACTCCTTTCTTCTCTCGTACTTCCTGGGCTTTACGGTCGTAACATACATTTATGCGGCCTTTCGGGGTTTCTGCAGAGCAATCATAGAATACGAATTCACCAGTGGCGGTATCGTAACCAACAACATCTGGTTCGCCACCAGTACTTTCCATTGCATGGAGTGACCGCAGTTTTTCAGTATTAGCTTCTAGCTTTGCTTGGACTTCAGACCACTCAATGCCTTTATGGCGATTCATGTTATCCTCAAAACGAGCTTGCAAGACCTTGAGTAGATCTATACGCTGCGCAGGTGTCAATTTCTTTTGGAACTCAGTTAGATCAACTTGAACAGTCTTACTGGCTGGCTTCTTATCTGGATTCATTATTTCTCCTAGGGGTACTTGAGCAGGACATTATCTGTATTCGTATACCTGCAAATCAAAATGAAAGAATGCAAAAGAGAAAGGGTGCTCAACAGAGTCGGAGAGGGAAAGCTCCCAGTTCACCCGACCCCGTGAGTTTCTACTT